>JADFMW010000077.1 GCA_022563655.1 Pseudomonadota bacterium | reverse complement strand
ACTGGACCGTCCGGCCGATCAAGGCGCTAAGATCCTTTCTTTGTTTCCACGGAGGCCGCAGTGCCACACCATCGGACCGGATCGGCTTCGACGCGGCAAGAACTTTGCCGTCGAGGCCGAGAACCTCCACGGCCAGCATACTGCCGGCCGAGGTGGATTGAGCCAAATCGGCGTCCGCATTGATCTCTACATTCTTGCCCCGCAGAACAAATTGTTTGGTTGTTACGGTGCCCTGTTTGTCGCGGGCGTCAAGCGAGATAAAACCGTCCAGGCGCTGCACGTAGCGATGAATTCCGCTGGGTGTCCGCTTACCGTACCAGGGGTTGTCGTGAGGAACATCCTCCTCAAAGCCGTACATCCACAACTCATTCTTGACTCGAGTCATCCCCGGTCCCATGTAAGCGGCATACGCGATCTGTTTTCCCACCCGTTTGGCATTCGGATTGGGCGGCACATAGGGCTCATGAAACCGGCGCTCCACATGGATTCCATCACGGCTGGTAGCCAATTGTATCGTGCACTGGCCGGTATCGTATCGCATCAGCGTCGGGAAAAACAAGTAAATGCCCGGGGCATAGGGATAAATGGTCGCTGCCGAAGTGTAAATTCCACTGCCCCATTTGCCGCCCGGATCGTGCTCATCCTCGGCCCAAGAAATCGAGCGCGCCTTGCAGGATGTAGGCGGCCGCCACCTTGTCGACGACCTCCGCGCGCCGCTGGCGCGACATATCGGCCTCGATCAGCGTCCGCGTCGCGGCCACCGTCGACAGCCGCTCGTCCCAGAACGCCACGTCGAGCGCCAGCTTGGCCCCGAGGTTGGCGGCGAACTGGCGCACCGACTGGCAGCGCGGCCCCTCGCTGCCGTTCATGTTGACCGGCAGCCCGATGATCGCGCCGCCGACATCGTTGGCGGCAATGATCTCGGCGAGCGCCTCGGCGTCCTGGGCGAACTTGCGGCGGCGGATCGTCGAGTGCGGCGAGGCGATGGCGCGGCCGGTATCGGAGAGCGCCACGCCGATGGTCTTGGTGCCCACGTCGAGGCCCAGCAGGCGCTGGCCGGGGCGCAGGACGCCGGCCAGGTCGCGGGGGCTTTCGGCGGGCTTGCGATGGGTCATGCCGGGTGCTACCGTGCCGCCGCCAAAAACGGCCCGAAAGCCTTGGTTCGCCGGGCTTTCGGGTCTGGATTCCAGGGCCCGACAATGGCACATGTCGAGCGCTAACGCCACCCGGGCGATGCTGCTGTCCGTGGCGCCGCGGCATTCGTTCGGCCGCCGCGGTCGTGGGAGCACCGAGTGAGCGGCAAGGAGCGCGAAATGAGGTTCGGTTGGACGATCGTTTACGTGCCCGACGTCGCCGAGGCCGTCGGGTTCTACGAGCGGGCGTTCGGCCTGTCACGGCGCTTCGTGCATGAATCCGGCGCGTTCGCCGAAATGGAAACGGGCGAGACCAGGCTCGCCTTCGCCGCCGATGCGACCGCCGGGGAGCTGGTGCCGGGCGGGTTCAGGCGCAACTCCCTGGACGACCTGCCCGCCGGGATCGAGATCGCGCTGGTCACGGACGACGTGGCCGCGGCCTACGACCGGGCCGTCGCCGCCGGGTCGGTCGCGGTGGCGCCGCCGGCGCGGAAGCCGTGGGGCCAGACCGTCTCCTACGTGCGCGACCTGAACGGCGTTCTCGTCGAGATCGCGACCGAGGTGGGCTAGGGAGCATGTCGATCGATAACGCCACCGTGGCGGCGATCGCCCGGCTCGCCCGCATCCACGTCCCCGAGGATGACCGCGCGA
Organism: Pseudomonadota bacterium; assembly: GCA_022563655.1. Lineage (GTDB taxonomy): Bacteria > Pseudomonadota > Alphaproteobacteria > JAAXGF01 > JAAXGF01 > JADFMW01. The sequence continues at coordinate 8,502 of JADFMW010000077.1, read as the reverse complement.
ACCTCGCCCGCGAGCTGTCGAACATCCTCACCTGGGTCGAACGGCTGGGCGAGGTCGACACCGAGGGGGTGGCGCCGATGACCAGCGTCGTCGAGGTGGCGCTGCCGCGGCGCGCCGACGCGGTGACCGACGGCGGCGCCGCGGACGACATCCTCGCCAACGCGCCCCAGCGCGACGACGGCTTCTTCGTCGTGCCCAAGGTCGTCGAGTGACGCCGGATCTCACCGGGCTCACCGGGCTCACCGGCCTCACCCTGGCCGAGGCGCGCGCCGGGCTGGAGAAGGGCGCGTTCTCGTCGCGCGAGCTGACCGCGGCGCATATCGAGGCGATGGCCGCGGGACGTGGCCTCAACGCCTTCATCACCGAGACGCCCGAGCGCGCCCTCGAAATGGCCGATGCGTCGGACGCGCGCCGCCGCGCCGGCGAGGCGGGGCCGATGGAGGGCGTGCCGATCGCCGTCAAGGACCTGTTCTGCACCGAGGGCGTGCGCACCACCGCCGGCTCGCGCATCCTCGAGAGCTTCGTGCCGCCCTACGAATCGACGGTCACGGCGAACCTGTGGCGCGCCGGCGCGGTGATGCTGGGCAAGACCAACATGGACGAGTTCGCCATGGGCTCGTCGAACATGTTCAGCTTCGCCGGCCCGGCGATCAATCCGTGGCGGCGCCAGGGAGATCGCACCGGCGCCGACGGCCGGCCGCTGGTCCCCGGCGGCTCGTCGGGGGGCTCGGCGGCGGCGGTGGCGGCGCGGCTCGCCCCCGGCGCCATCGGCACCGACACCGGCGGCTCGATCCGCCAGCCGGCGTCGTTCTGCGGCGTCGTGGGGCTCAAGCCCACCTACGGCCGCTGCTCGCGCTGGGGCATCGTCGCGTTCGCCTCGTCGCTCGACCAGGCCGGGCCGCTCGCCCGCACGGTGCGCGACTGCGCGATCATGCTCGGCGCGATGGCGGGCCACGACGCCAAGGACTCGACCTCGGTCGATCGCCCGGTCCCCGACTACGAGGCGGCGCTCGCCGGCGATATCAAGGGCCTGCGCGTCGGCATTCCGAGCGAGTACCGCGTCGACGGCATGCCCGACGAGATCGAGCGCCTGTGGCGCCGGGGCGTCGCTTGGCTCGAGGAGCGCGGCGCCGAGGTTGGCGACGTCAGCCTGCCGCACACCAAGTACGCGCTGCCGGCCTATTACATCATCGCCCCGGCCGAGGCGTCGTCGAACCTCGCGCGCTACGACGGCGTGCGCTACGGCTTGCGCGTGCCATCGGACGACCTGACCGAGATGTACGAAAAGACGCGGTCCGCGGGCTTCGGCGCCGAGGTCAAGCGGCGCGTGCTGATCGGCGCCTACGTGCTCTCGGCCGGCTACTACGACGCCTACTACCTCAAGGCGCAGAAGGTGCGCTCGCTGATCGCCGGCGACTTCCGCCAGGCGTTCGAGACCGTCGACGTGGTATTGACGCCGACCACGCCGTCGCCCGCCTTCGCCGTCGGCGAGAAGACCGACGACCCGATCGCCATGTACCTCAACGACGTGTTCACCGGGCCGGCGAGCCTCGCCGGGCTGCCGGCGATCTCGGTGCCGGCGGGGCTTTCCGAGGAGGGGCCGCCGCTGGGGCTGCAGCTCATCGGCCGGCCGTTCGACGAGGAAACCGTGCTGCGCGCGGCCCGGGCGCTGGAGCAGGCGGCGGCGTTCGACGCGATGCCGCAAGGGCTGGGCTGATGGCCGAGGGCCTGCTCATCGAAGGCCGGACCGGCGACTGGGAGATGGTCATCGGCCTCGAGGTCCACGCCCAGGTGATCTCCAAGGCCAAGCTGTTCTCGGGCGCGAGCACCCGCTTCGGCGCCGCGCCCAACAGCCAGGTCTCACTCGTCGACGCCGCCATGCCGGGGATGCTTCCGGTGATCAACGCCTACTGCGTCGAGCAGGCGGTGCGCGCCGGGCTGGCGCTGAAGTCGCGGATCAACCTGTTCTCGGTGTTCGACCGCAAGAACTACTTCTACCCCGACCTGCCGGCGGGCTATCAGATCTCGCAGTACAGCCAGCCGATCGTGGGCGAGGGCGATATCGTCCTCGACCTCGAGGGCGGCGCGACGCGCACGGTCGGCATCACGCGGCTGCACCTCGAGCAGGATGCGGGAAAGAGCCTGCACGACCGCGGGCCCGCGGCCACCCACGTCGATTTGAACCGCTCGGGCATCGCCCTGATGGAGATCGTCTCCGAGCCCGACCTGCGCTCGGCCGAGGAGGCCGGGGCGTACATGCGCAAGCTGCGGTCGATCCTGCGCTACATCGGCGCCTGCGACGGCAACATGGAGGAGGGCAGCTTGCGTTGCGACGCCAACGTCTCGGTGCGCCGGCCCGGCGAGGCCTACGGCACCCGCTGCGAGATCAAGAACCTCAACTCCGTCCGCTTCGTCATGCGCGCGATCGACTACGAGGCGCGGCGTCAGATCGAGGTGATCGAGGACGGCGGAACGGTGGCGCTGGAGACGCGCCTGTTCGACTCCGAGGCCGGCGTCACGCGGGCGATGCGCTCCAAGGAGGAGGCGCACGACTACCGCTACTTCCCCGACCCAGACCTGTTGCCGCTGGTGCTCGACCAAGCCTGGGTCGACGAGATCAAGGCCGCGCTGCCCGAGCTGCCCGACGACAAGAAGGCGCGGTTCATCGGCGACTACGGCCTCTCGGCCTACGACGCCGGCGTCCTCGTGGCCGAGAAGGACGTCGCCGACTACTACGAGACCGCGGCCCAGGGGCGCGATGCCAAGCTGGCGGCCAACTGGGTCACGTCCGAGCTGTTCGGGGCGCTCAACAAGGCCGGCCTAGATATCGCCCACGCGCCCGTCTCGGCGGCCGCGCTGGGCGGGCTGATCGGGCTCATCGCCGACGGCGCCATCTCGGGCCGCATGGCCAAGGACGTGTTCGCCGAGATGTTCGAGACCGGCAAGGAGGCGGCGGCGATCGTCGAGGCGAAGGGCCTCAGGCAGGTGAGCGACGAGGGCGCGATCGAGGCCGTCGTCGATCGGGTCATCGCCGAGAACCCCGCCCAGGCGGAGCAGTGCCGCGCCGGCAACCAGAAGCTCGCCGGCTGGTTCGTCGGCCAGGTCATGCGCGCCACCCAGGGCAAGGCCAACCCCAAGCTCGTCAACGAGATTCTAAGAATAAAGCTTTCTGGTTAGGCGTTCACACACTGGGCCGCTAGCGGAACGCTTGCCAGCTTGTAACGCGCGGCGTTATACTCTCGAGAGATGATCAAGTCGTTCCGTAACCGGCGGACGGAGCGAGTATGGCAAGGCGAGGTTTCGCGACGCCTGCCGCGGGACATCCAGGATGCCGCTTTGCGTAAGCTTCGCATCCTCAACCAAGCCAGACGACTCGGCGACCTCGCGGTGCCGCCGGGCAACCGTCTCGAGGCGTTGGGGGGTGATCGAAGGGGCCAACACAGCATTAGAATCAACGATCGGTGGCGCATTTGCTTTACTTGGAGGGAAGGGGCCGCATACGGCGTGGAGATCGTCGATTATCACTAGGGAGAAGAGCATGACTGACCTTTTGCACAATCCCCATCCGGGAGAGATTCTGTTGGAAGAATTTCTCCAGCCGCTGGGCGTCAGTCAAAACCGGCTTGCCCGGTCCATCGGCGTCCCGCCGCGCCGTATCAATGAAATCGTGCTGGGCAAGCGGCGGGTCACCGCCGATACGGACTTGCGCCTGGCCCGATTCTTCGGAATGTCGGAAGGGTTTTGGCTGGGGTTGCAGGGCGATCATGATCTCATGAAGATCCGGCGACAGCTTGCCGGCCGCCTCGACCGCGAGGTTCGGCCGCTATCCTCCGCCGCGGCGTAGCGGACATTCCTCGGTAACGGGCGCACCCCCGGCCAACCCAAGCTGGTCAACGAAGTGCTGGCGAAGAAGCTTGGCGGCGAGATCGGCCGCCGCGAGGAAAAGGTTTGGCCGCGCCGCGGCCCATCTGCTAACCATTGCGCCCAGCGCCCAGAGCGATACGACGGGGAGTTTTGCATGATCGATCTCTACACCTGGCCGACGCCGAACGGGCACAAGGTGCACATCATGCTCGAGGAGGTCGGGCTCGCGTACAACGTCATCGCGATCGACATCAACAACGGCGACCAGTTCGACGCCGAGTTTCTCAAGATCAGCCCGAACAACAAGATGCCGGCGATGGTCGACCACGAGGGGCCGGGCGGGGGCGATTATGCGCTGTTCGAATCGGGCGCGATCCTGCTGTACCTCGCCGAGAAGACCGGCCAACTGCTGCCGAGCGAGACGCGGGCGCGCTACGACGTGATCAAGTGGCTGATGTTCCAGATGGGCCACATCGGCCCGATGCTCGGCCAGGCGCACCACTTCCGCCAGTACGCGCCCGAGCAGATCGCCTACGCCGTCGAGCGCTACACCAACGAGGCGTGCAGGCTCTACAACGTCTTGAACACCCGACTCGCCGAGGCCGAGTATCTCGCCGGCGCGTACTCGGTCGCCGACATCGCCGTCTTCCCGTGGATCAGGCCTTACAAGCGCCAGGGCCAGGACCTCGATGACTTCCCCAACGTCAAGCGCTGGTTCGAGGCGATCGACGCGCGCCCCGCGGTCGAGCGCGGGCTTCTGGTGCTCGCCGATAAGCGGCGCCAGGGCCCGATCGACGACCGCGCGCGCGAGGTGCTGTTCGGCGCCACGCAGTACCGGCGTTGAGCCGGACGCCCGGCGCTCGACGACCGTGAGCGCACCATGAGCGACGAACCCACGTTGCGGCCCGAAACCCTCGCCGCGCAGGCGCTGGGCTGGATCGACGTGGCGACCGGGGCGGTGGCGCCGCCGATCCATCCGTCGACCACCTACGTGCGCGATGGGGACGGCGGGAGCGGCGCGCGCCGCGGCTACACGCGCGACGAGAACCCGACCTACGACCAGGCCGAGGCGCTGCTCGCCGCCCTCGAGGGCGGCGCCGAGTGCCTCCTGTTCTCGTCGGGAATGGCGGCGGCGGCGGCCGTGTTCCAGACGCTCGCGCCGGGCGACCACGTGGTCGCGCCGTCGATCGGCTACCACGGCGTGCGCGCGTGGCTGAAGACGCACGGCGCGCACTGGGGACTCGCGGTCGATTTCGTGCCCACCGGCGACGTCGAGGCGCTCGCGCAAGCGGTGCGCCCGGGGCGCACCAAGCTGGTGTGGGCCGAGACGCCGGGCAACCCGACCTGGGAGGTGACCGACATCGCCGCGGCGGCCGAGATCGCCCATGCCGCCGGCGCCCGGCTCGCCGTCGACAGCACCGCCGCGACGCCGGTGCTCACGCGCCCGATCGCGCACGGCGCCGACATCGTCATGCACTCGGCGACAAAGTACCTCAACGGCCACGCCGACGTCCTCGCTGGCGTTCTCGTCACCGCGCGTGACGACGAGCCGTGGCGCCGCGTGCGCGCGCTACGCCACGACGGCGGCGCGGTGCTCGGCCCGTTCGAGGCGTGGCTGCTGCTGCGCGGCATGCGCACGCTGTTCCTGCGCGTCCGAGCGTGCTCGCGGTCCGCGCAAACGCTGGCCGAGCATTTCGAGCGCCACCCCAAGGTCTCACGTGTGCTCTACCCCGGCCTTGCCGGTCATCCGGGCCACGAGGTCGCGGCGCGGCAGATGGATGGCGGGTTCGGCGGCATGCTGTCGCTGCGCGTCGCCGGCGGCGCGCCCGCCGCGATCGAGGTCTGCGGGCGGACCAAGGTGTTCAAGCGCGCCACCTCGCTCGGCGGCGTCGAGAGCCTGATCGAGCACCGCGCGAGCATCGAGGGCCCCGACTCGGCGGTGCCGGACGATCTGTTGCGCCTGTCGGTCGGCATCGAGGATGCGAGCGACCTGATTGCCGACCTCGAGCGGGCGCTGGCGGCGTGATCGATCTCTACACCTGGTCGACGCCAAACGGCCGCAAGGTCTCGATCATGCTCGAGGAGGTCGGCCACGAGTACCGCGTGTTTCCGGTCGACATCAAGAACCGCGAGCAGTTCAAGCCCGAGTTCGTCCGCCTCAGCCCGAACGCCAAGATCCCGGCGATCGTCGACCACGACGCGCCCGACGGCAAGCCGCTTTCGATGTTCGAATCCGGCGCGATCCTGATCTATCTCGCCGAGAAGACCGGCCGGTTCTACCCCACCGAGTTTCGCCCCCGCAACACCGTGCTCCAGTGGCTGATGTTCCAGATGTCTCACGTCGGCCCGATGTTCGGCCAGGTCCATTTCTTCCGGCGCAGCGCGCCCGAGCAGGTGCCGTACGCGATCGAGCGCTACTCCAAGGAGACGGCGCGCCTCTACGGCGTCATGAACGACCGGCTCGCGGACCACGAATATCTCGCCGGCGGCGCGTACACGATCGCCGACATCGCCACGTTTCCGTGGACCGCGCGCCACGAGTGGCACCGCATCGAGCTCGCGGACTACCCCAACGTCAAGCGCTGGTACGACGCCGTCTGGGCGCGCCCGGCGGTGCAAAAGGGATACGTGGTGCCGTCGGGAGCCTGACGGCCGCGCGGCGGCCGCGCGGCCCGCGACCCCGCCGGCGCGGCGCTTCGTGCGCACGCGGTTTGCTTCTGACATCTCGTGCCCGTTGAGATAGGCTGGCCACACTGGATGGCCGCTGGGAAACCGGGACCGATGGCCGCGACGACGACGAGATGGCTGCTCGCGGGCCTGGCGTGTCTGGCGCTGTGGCCGGCGCCCGGCCTTGCCCAGGGCGGCTCGTGGGAGAGGACCGTCGCCGCCGGCCAAGAGGCTTACCAGCGGGCGGACTACGCCGAGGCCGACAAGCAGTTCTTGGCCGCCCTCAAGCAGGCGGAGGGGTTCGGCCCGCAAGACCCGCGCCTGGCCACGAGCCTCAACGGCCTCGGGGCGCTGTACCGCTCCCTGGGCCGCTACACCGAGGCCGAACCGCTCCACAAGCGGGCGCTGGCGATCCGCGAGAAGGTCCTGGGGCCCGACCACCCCGACGTGGCCCAGAGCCTCAACGACCTGGCGGTGCTGTACGTGCGCCAGGGCAAGCCGGCCGAGGCCGAGCCGCTCTATCGGCGCTCGCTGGCGATCCGGGAGGTGTCGCTGGGGCCCGACCACCCCGACGTGGCGCAGAGCCTCAACAACCTGGCGGTGCTGTTCGTGGGCGAGGGCCGCTACGCCGAGGCCGAGCCGCTCTACAAGCTGGCGCTGGCGATCCGCGAGAAGGCCCTGGGGCGGGACCACCCCGACGTCGCCCGGAGCTTCAACAACCTGGCGGGGATCTACCACATCCAGGGCCGCTACGTCGCGGCCGAGCCGCTCTACCGGCGGGCGCTGGAGATCGTGGAGAAAGCGCTGGGGCCCGCTCATCCCGAGCTTGCCACGGACCTCAACAACCTGGCGGCGGTCTATCACTCTCAGGGCCGCTACGCCGAGGCCGAGCCGATGTACCAACGCTCCCTGGCGATCTGGCTGAAGGCGCTGGGCCCGGAGCACCCTCGCGTGGCCGAGAGCCTCGAAAACCTGGGGCGGCTATATGCCGACCTGGGCCGCTACGCCGACGCCGTAACCTACTACCAGCGCGCTTACGCGATTAACGCCAAGCACGCCAAGGAGAACCCCGCGGACTGACGCGGCTTCCGCGGGCGGAGCCCCGGTCGCCGTGGGTTTACGCTGGCGGCGCCGGCCGCCATGCGAAAAAATCCCGTCCGAAAATAGTTCATCAACGGTATCAGCCGAACGCGGACATATGGACGCGGGGTAGAAGTCCGAAATCTTGCAAAATCGAGGCGTACAGACTCCCCCTGAAAATGCCTTTGAGGCCCAGCGAAGCCGCCACTCACCCGTCAGTGGACTGGGTGTACGGAAAACAGTTGATTTCCCCACACTCAAACCCAGGTCTACTCAGATCCGATACAGATCCGATACAGTTCCGCCCCAAATGATCACGTTCCCGCGGCTTAGCGAAATCGGCAACAGCCTATTTTCGTAGACAAGGATCAGTAAAGCGCTAAGGGGTTTCCCGGAGAGCCGGTTCCGCCTTTGATCTTCAGTGGGGACCAGACGAACAGGAACTCATAAGCCTTGTCGGCCACTAGTTGAGACAGATCCAAGTTTTCCAGGTTCCAGATTCCCCGTTTCGTCATCATCCTGATATGGCATTCGAAGGGCTGGGGGGTTTCCCCTCCGAATCCTTTACCGACGGCCTCCGAGGCCCAGGTATCCGACCCCCAGAGGATGATTTTGCGCGAGGCCAGATAATCGCAGGCAGAGACGCCAAAGCCGGGCGAGCCTTTGTTGAACGCGGCAACCCGCTTGCCCTTCTCGGCCGCATCGAACGTATCCCACTTATTGGGGTGCCAAATATCGCCGTGGCCGGTATACAGAAACACGCAATCGCCATCTCCAATCGGGTCGATGCCTTGCCTCCGGACCATCTCCTCGACATCCTCGTCGGTGACGATCCCGGGGTCGCTCTTGCTGTGCTCGATGGGAATTTGCAGCTGCCCTCCCCGGAGCGCA
>JADFMW010000076.1 GCA_022563655.1 Pseudomonadota bacterium | reverse complement strand
CCCCATCCTTTACGCCATCCCGGTCCAGTTGCTCGCGTACCACGTCGCGGTCATCAGGGGCACCGACATCGACCAGCCCCGCAACCTCGCCAAGTCGGTGACGGTGGAGTAGGGCGCGCTGACGGCTCCTATGTCCTCTGTCATTCCAGGTTCTTTACGCTGCTGGTAATCTATGGCCTCGACGCGCCATCATGAGTGGACGACGCATGATGCCGGGAGGTCGCCCGTGCCAGGGAGATATGTCCGGCTCATCCGAGAGGTGAGGAATGGCAAAGCCAAAGATTGAAATTCCCAAAGACAAACTTGCTGACTTCTGTCGCCGATGGAAGATAACCGAGTTGGCCCTGTTCGGCTCCATTGTGCGCGACGATTTCAAACCAGACAGCGACGTGGACATGCTGGTGACGTTCACGCCCGAGGCCGAGTGGAGCCTGCTCGACCATGTGCTGATGGAGGAAGAGCTGGGCCAAATCTTCGGCCGCAGGGTCGATCTGGTCACGCGTCGGGCGGTCGAACGCAGCCGCAATTGGATCCGCCGCAAGGCTATCTTGCAATCGGCTGAGCCCTTCTATGTTACGCGATAGCGCGGTGATCCTCGACATGGTCCGCGCGGCCCGAATGATCCTCGAATTCAAGCAAGGGGTGGACAGGAGCGCTTTTCTCGAGGACCCCAAGACGCAGTCGTCAATTCTGCACCAGTTCATGATCTTGGGAGAAGCGGCGAAACGGGTTTCCCTTGAAACCCGGGCGCGTTTCCCGGAGATACCCTGGAAAATCATTGCCGGAATGCGAGACAAGCTTATTCACGAGTATGGCGATGTGGACTTGGAAGAGGTGTGGGCCACAGCAGATCGGAGCGTTCCCGACCTGATCCGCCTACTCGCGGCCATTACGCCAACCGAGAACGAGTAATATCGGGAGATCGGGATCGCCGCGACCGAACCTGTAGACCAGAGCGTGATTGTAATACGCTTCAAAGTAGGCTGGCCTGATCTCGATGGCCTTTCGGTACGAGGCGACGGCCTCCTCGAGCCGGCCCAAATCCCTGAGCGCGTGGCCGAGGTTGTAGTGCGCCTCGGCGAAGTCGGGCTTGAGCGAGACGGCCTTGCGGTAACAGGCGACCGCATCCTCGAGCTTGCCCTGGCTTTCGAGCGCGTTGCCGAGGTTATAGTGCGCTTCGGCGCTGTCGGGAGCGAGGGCGATCGCCTTGCGGCAAGCGGCGGCGGCCTCGTCGAGCCTGCCCTGCTCCTTGAGCGCGTTGCCGAGGTTATAGTGCGCCGCGGCGAAATCGGGCCTGAGCGCGATGGCCTTTTGGTGCGACGCGACGGCTTCGTCATGTCTGCCCTGGCCTTCGAGCGCGGTGCCGAGGTTGTCGTGCGCCTCGGCATGGTCGGGCCAGAGCGCAACGACCTTTCGGAACGAGGCGATGGCCGCCTCGTGCATGCCCTGGTCGTTGAGCGCGATCCCGAGATTGTTGTGCGCCTCGGCATAGCCGGGCTTGAGCGCGATGGCCTTGCGGAAGTGGACGACGGCCTCGTCGAGCTTGCCGCGGTTCTTGAGCGCGTGGCCGAGGTTGTAGTGCGCCTCGGCGTAGTCGGGCTGCAACGAGACGGCCAGTCGAAAAGAGGCGACGGCGTCGTCATGCTTGCCCTGGTTCATGAGCGCGATGCCAAGGTTGCCGTGGGCCTCGGCGAAATCGGGCTTGCGGGCAACGGCTTTGGCGATGAAACCGGCGGCGATCCCGGGCTCGCCGGCCTGCAGCGCGATCACGCCAAGGAGATGCAGCGCGACGTGGTTGCCCGGCTGCTCCGTTAGCACTGTTTCGAGCAATGCCGCCGCTTGCCGAACCTCGCCCGCTTGAAGGTGTTGGATGGCGGCGGCCAACGCCGCCTCGGCCGCGGCGGCGTTGGCGGCCGGCCGCGAAGCCGGCGCCGTAACCTGGCGGGGCTGGATACTGGCTTGGCGGCGGCGTTGCTTGCGGTTCACGGCGTGTGCCCCGGCGGAAAACGTCAACTCTAAGCTAGCCGGTTCGCGCGCCATCCGCCAGCGACGCCGAAGCGTCCGGCGGGCGGGCGCAAGCGGTTCCCGCTCTCGCGCCATCGCCGGTTTGTGCAACAGCGGATAGGGCCATACGATTGCGGGACTATTGCGGGCCTATTGCGGGTTGGCGTGAGCGAACAGGAGAAGGCAGGATGGGGGAGCCCAGAACCGTCCGCTTGGGCCCGGACGACAACGCGGTGGTGGCCCTTGACGAGATTCGCGAGGGCCAGCGCGTCGTCGCCGAGGACGTGGTCGCGAGGGCCACCATCCCCGCCGGACACAAGATGGCCACTGCCACCATCGAGGCCGGCAAGCCCGTGCGCAAGTTCGGCCAGATCATCGGCCAGGTGGCCTCCGGCGCCAACGTCATCTGCTTCACCACCGGCCGGGGATCGGCCTTCGGGTTCAAGCCGGCGCCCTCGATCAAGCTGGCCACCAACACCGCGATGTACGAACGCCTGGTCGAGGACATGGACATCAACTGCGGCACCATCGCCGACGGCAAACAGAGCGTCGACGAGGTGGGTCGGGAGGTCTTCGCGCGCATCCTCGCGGTGGCCGGCGGCGAGAAGTCGAAGTCCGAGGAGCTGGATTACGGCGACAACGAGTTCGTCCCCTGGAACATCGGGACGGTCATGTAGGGCCTTCGTCGAGCGCGAGCGAATAGTGTGAGTCGTTGTAACGGTTGGTAGCGGAGGAGGGACTCGAACCCCCGACCCACGGATTAAGGATCAGTGGCAAGACACCGGGGCCGGTATCATGAGCGACGATGGCAGGCCCATAGAAGCCCGTGGGAGCGTGTCGGAAGGCGCGGACGTGTCCGAGCCCCCCGAGGGGCCATTCCGCGCGCCAGCGGGCAACGGAGCGGCACCAGCGGACGACGGCAAGCCGAAGCGGCCCGGTCGCAAGCCGGGCCGGTGCTCGACGTGCTTGCGGCATGAGTACGATAATACGAAAGGGCGGACGCCGATGGACGTGGTGAGCGATACTAAGTTGACCGATTGCGATGACAAAGCAGTCACGCCCGAGATGATCGAAGCGGGCGTTGGCATCCTCATGCAATTCGAGTGGGGATGGTCGGACCCCAAAACCTACGCGGCGGACATTTACCGCGCTATGGCGTCTGCCTGGCGTCGAGACGATGAATCAACTTCTGCGCCTTTTCGTTGAGGCGGCGCAGCTCGTTCGCGTTTTTCTGTATTTCTGGCGGTTCGTGCTTTTTCGCCGTTGGAAGGATTCGTTGTTCGGTCTCTCTCATGTAGATCATGTAGATGTCCGAGGGATCGCCGCCCTTCGGGTATTCCCAGGAGCCGTGGGCCAGATGGTTCCGGAAAAGAGTGAGGCTTCGCACGCCTTTGGCGAGGGAATCAGCCATCTGCTTTTCAGTTGGGTGGGCAAGCCATCGTCGCGTGAGCGTGCCTAGAATCGCGGTTAGGGTTTTTACGCCCATCCCTACGGTGAGAGTGCGGCCCACTCTATTGTCGATCCCCACCGCGCGCCAAATGATCTCTTGCATTTGGTATTCGAGCTGAGCCCAACGGTACATAAATTCGCCTATCGGCGGGTAGTACTCTGGGGGCAGTGTCAGTGCTGTATCGAATTCACGAGCCATTTGATCTCTCCATCGGTTGCTGACACTCCGATGGTAGCCACAGGAATGGCCGGGAGTCGATACCGGCCCTTCTTGCCATCTCGCGCCTATAGTGGTCTGGAAACTCTCGGCCTTCCGCCTTCCCAAGAACGAGTGGGGGGGATTCTTCGCCCGCCTCGCAACAAAATGCTGAATGCCCGCTCGACCTTCCCGAAAAAGGCAAATTGCGCTATGTTACTTGCCAAACTAGTGCTATGACTCCAGCGCTTGTTTCCCACGAATTGCGACAAAACCGTGGGACTTTAGCCAATTCGTACAGTACTAGGTGTCAACGTCGATCCACTAGGTCGATCTGGAGAACTTCAGTTCAGCGGAAAGAAGCACTCCCGCCATGGCCAACGCCGACCCTAACGCACGTCTAAAGCTCTGGCTTCAATTTTGGCGCATAGTGTTTATCAGTGGTGTGGTAGGTGCGTTCGCTATTTTTGTGCCGCCCTGGATTAATGCAAGAATTCAGGATAAGGAACTAGATATCACGAAAGAGCAGAAAGGTGCAGAGCTAGCGTTGGCCAGGAATAAGTCAGACGCTGAGCTAGCGATGGCCAAAAGTGTGAAAGAGGCAGAAATCTTAGAGAAAAGAATGGCGCTCGAACAGAATTATGTGACCACATTTCTTGAGAGGGCGACAGAAGAAAACGTCGAAAACCGATATCGATTCACGCGCTATTTGTCTGCCCTTACGCGGGACCCAGAACTCAAAGCAGGTTGGGCTATATTATTTTCTGATGCGGAAAAAGAACGATCCGAGAAGAAACAACGATTAGAAGAGTTGGAAGGCAAGACTGACGAAAAAGCAAAAGCAGAGATCGCCACTCTTCAGAGTGAACTTGAAGCGACGAGACGAAGACGATATGAAATCAGCATAGTACCTACTTCTTTGTTAGAAATGCAAAAAAATGCACCATGTCCTGAAAACTCAAAGCCAAGGATATCGGCAATTGAGTTTGAAACGCCTGATCTTGCTTACGACGAAGACACTGGAGGCAGTTCTATCAAGACGTTGTCTCGGTTTACACGGCCCTTAGGCACTCGAACGTTCAATATAGTAAGATGGTGTATTACTGGGAACGATGAAATAGTTGGAAATGTCGTTGCTTTCGGACCTGCCGGAGAGGCCCTCTTACTCCTTCCAAGATCAGCCATTCCCCAATAGGCAGTTTACGTTTTACCGGAGCCCTTCCAAAAGTGATTGCATTTACCCAATTTTTCCCACAAGTGCTCTGAGCTGGCCGGATATTTCACAGGTTCCTCTCGGATGTCCGGTTGGGGGGTAAAGCGGACATCGGAGCATCTGCTAATCCTCGAGTTTTTTGTCGTTTGGCCGCTCGTTGATGATCCCACGGCCTGGCCAAATGGGCCGGCTGACACACCTACCATCCCGACCTTGGCCCCGCTCCGGCGGGGTTATTTCTTGAGGCCTTCCTCGCTCCTAATGACGATCCGCGCTCTGGCTGGTCTCTTCCCAACCGAGTGATATACCTCGGCATGCAGCACCCCGTTCTTGGCCATGCGAACGACTTCATCGTCTTGTTCGATCATTCCTGACCATTCTTCGCCAACTTTCAACACGTGTGGGAGGGGTAAATGGTTTGCGGCCTGAGCTATAATGATGATTCCTCGAAAACTAAATTTTCTCCGCAACTGATCCCACCTATTCTTGTAATATGCAGTCGCGAGATGAGTAATTGTTGTGGGTGATGACCCGGTATTTGTGACTACTCCGATAATGTAGGTTTTTCCCTTACGCCTTGGATCAGGATCATTGAACGTCTTCATGTCGGAAGAAACACGCAATTGAACGCGTGCGCCACTTCGCAGCCATTTAACGACGTCCCAAATCAATATAGCTGTAGCGACGATCGCGGCATAGAACGCAACCGGATCGATCTTGTCTACAATCTGAAATGTAAGTTCCATGAGTTAGCGTCTCGTGTCACGCTACTGCGTGATAGGTTGTTAGTAGCTAGCTGGCGGGCGCGCAGCATACATGCCGACCTTGGCCCCGCCTCGCGCGGGGCTTTTTATTACTACTCGCTATCCGGCTTTCGAGCCTCCAAAATCCGGGCCGGCATTACGAAAAGATAATCCGCAAGCGTGTTGGCGAAGAGTAGCGCTCGTTCGGCGTCTTCCTTCGTGGACAACGGTTCAGGTTCTTCGTCGGTATGGCTTGCAACGCCTAGCTCTCGAACTTCTTCGGCCCAGTCGCCCATTACCTTGGGGAGATCACCTGACTCGATAGCCTTTGCGATTCGCCCTTTGAGTCCCAGTTTGCGAGTACGATATCCTTTTTCGGCCATCATCGCCTCAACAGCGCGAACTGCCGTGGTGGTGCAGGCGATCGGAGAACCCCGCGCGTCATTTGCATTCTGAAGAATTTCACGCGGGCGGGGGGGCACTGCTTCGTGAACCGTGTGAGCTTGAAATTCAGGTCTGTGAAACTTGTACGAAGGGTGATTCGGTCCCTTTTTCAGGTAGTACGCGACGGTTGAACCAATACAATTTTTATTGGTACAGAGGTGCAGATACGCCATCATATGGTTGTGTGGCCCAAAGGCATCCTGGACTGCCATAGCTCCGGGACCGGCGGGTGGCATGCTCACATTATCGCCGCAGATTGGGCAGCGGGTCGAAAGGTAGGGTACTTCTGGCATCGTTCAATGTGTCCCAATTTTGAGGAGTCGGCGGAGGGGTTCGAACCATCGACCTACAAAAGCCTTGCTCTACCCCTGAGCTACACCGTCATCCCGTTTGCGGACATAGAACGGACACGATTTTCGGCTTTCTGTGTCCGTGTCCGCGTTGGCTAGATAACTCCCTGTAATTTCTTGGATATTTGGTAGCGGAGGAGGGACTCGAACCCCCGACCCACGGATTATGATTCCGTTGCTCTACCGACTGAGCTACTCCGCCACGGGGATCGCATGCGGTATAGGAAGGCGCGCGAATCGTGTCAAGCGCGCGCGGGGCGTGTCAAGCCCGCCCGGGCGCCCGGCCTCACGCCGCCCGGGCGGCCTGGCGCTCGATCCAGCCGCCGCCGAGCACCCGGTCTCTTTGGTAGATCACGCACGCCTGGCCCGGCGCGATCGCCGCCTGGGGCTCGGCCAACGCGACCTCGGCGCGGCCCGAGCCGAGGTCGCGCACGGTCGCGGCGACGGCCTCGTGGTTGGCGCGCAGCTTGACGTCGACGGCGACGCCAGCTGCGGAAAGCGGGCCGTCTCCGAGCCAGTTGACATCGCGGATGGTAAGCCGCCGGCCGAGCAGCGCCTCGCGCGGGCCGACCACGACGCGGCGCGTGGCGGGCTCGATGCGCGTCACGTAGAGCGGCTCGCGCCAGGCGATGCCGAGCCCGCGCCGCTGGCCGACGGTGAAGTTGACGACGCCGTCGTGGCGTCCGAGCACCCGGCCATCGACGTGGACGATCTCGCCCGGGGCGCGGGCCCCGGGGCGCAGGCGCTCGATCGTCTCGGCGTACGAGCCGCGGGGCACGAAGCAGATGTCCTGGCTGTCGGGCTTGTCCGCCACCTCGAGGCCGAAGCGCGCGGCCATCGCCCGCGTCTCGTCCTTGCTCAAGGCGCCGAGGGGAAAGCAGAGATGGGCGAGCTGGTCGCGCGTGGTCGCGAACAAGTAGTAGCTCTGGTCGCGGCGCCGGTCGGCCGCCCGGTGCAGCTCGGCCCCGCCCGGCCGCGGCTCGCGGCGCGCGTAATGGCCCGTCGCCAGCACCTCGGCGCCGAGGTCGCGCGCGGTGTCCAACAGGCCGCGGAACTTGATTCGCTGATTGCAGCGCACGCAGGGGATCGGCGTCTCGCCGCTCAGGTAGGCGTCGGCGAAGTCGTCGATCACCGCGGCGCGGAAGGCGCTCTCGTAGTCGAGCACGTAATGCGCGATGCCGAGTCGGTCGGCGACGCGCCGGGCGTCGTGGATGTCCTGGCCGGCGCAGCACGCGCGCTTGCGGGCGATCGCGGCGCCGTGGTCGTAGAGCTGCAGCGTCACGCCGATCACCTCGCAGCCCCGCTCGGCCAATAGCGCCGCCGCGACCGATGAATCGACGCCGCCCGACATGGCGACGACGACGCGCATCCCGGCTGCGGGCCGATCGCTTGCCAACGCATCCATGGCCGGCAATATAGGCGCTCAAGCGCCCGGCGCAACCGCCTCAATTAACCGCCGAGGATCTGGTGCAACCGGTCGAGGTGGCGCACGTCGCGGAAGGCGCCGATGGCGGCGCTGAAGTGGCCCTGGCGGCGCGCGAACACGTTCTCCGGCGGCACCCCCCAGCGCTCCAGCAGCGCCTTGCCGAGGGCGTAGGGCGTCACGCTGTCGGCGCGGCCGAGCACCGCGACCACGTTCTCGGGCGCCACCGCCGGCGCGCCGACGGGGTCGATCAGCGGGCGCCAGCGCGCCAGCTCCTCGGCGCTCCAGCCCCGCGCCCGGAGCGCGCGGTCGAGGCGGAAGGCGCGGCACAGCGAGCCCGTGAACGCGACCGCGTCGATGCGGTCGCACGAGGTGATCAGGAGCAGCGCGTCGGGCCGCATCTCGGCCGGCCAGTGGCGGGCGTGGACGGCGACGAGCTGCGCCACCTGGGCGCCGAGGCTGATGCCGCCGACGGCGACCCGGCCCGCGCTCGAGCGCCGCGCCCAGGCGGTGATCACCGCCACCTCGCGCGCCTGGGCCGAGAACAGTTCGAGCACGCCCTGTGGCGCGGTCGCGAAAAAGCGCTCGCCGCCGTACTCCCCCAGCGGCGCGCGGCGCCCGTGCCACGGCGATTCGACGTGGACCACGCGCACGCCGCGGGTGCACAGCGTCGCCACCAGGTCGGGCATCGACCTCCATTGCTCGCCCTCGACCCAGAGGCCGTGGCCGAAAATGAGCGTCGGCGGATCGGCGACCCCGGCCGGCTCGAGGACGCGGGCGTAGACCGTATCCGCCATGGTCGCCGAGGGCGAGGCGAAGCGGATCCAGTGCTGCGTCCCGTGGGGCCCCGTGCATCGCCCCGATTCGGCGACCTCGGGCGCGGGCGACGGCGCGGCGTAGGCGCGCTCGGGGGCGGCCAGGAGGTCGGCGTAACGGGCCTCGAATTCGGCCGGGCGCGGCACCGCGTAGCGCACCGGCGGAATCAGGTGCCGACGCGGCAGCAGGGTGAATTGCCGCCGCGTCGCCATCAGGGCGTGCGCGGCGGCGCGGCGCGCCGTCTCGGCCTCGGCGAGCTTGGCGCCGTCGACGCTCGCGGGCCCGAAGGCGGCCTCGCGCCAGCGCTCCTCGGCCGCCTCGGCGGCGACCCTGAGGCGCTCGAGGCCGACGAGCACCGCGCCCAGGCGCCGGCGAGTCGCACGCGACGTCCGGGGGATCGATACCCCATCCAGGAAGCGCTCGAGCGAGCCTTCGGCGGCCATCGCCGCCGCCCACGCCCGCGACAGCGGAAAAAAGCGCCACGCGAGATAGTGCAACGCGACCGGGTCGAACCACGGCCGCGCCAACACGGCGCCGGCCGGAGAGCGTATCAAGCGCTCGATCGGCGAGCTCGGGTGGGGCTCAGTCAAGCAGCCGGTTTGCGGGTCGCGCCGGGCAGCGTGCCGGGCAGCGTGACGGTGAGGCCGTCGAGCGCCTCGGTCATGAAGATCTGGCAGCCGAGCCGCGAGGTCGGCGTCAGACCGATGGCCAGATCGAGCATGTCGACCTCGTCCTCGCTGGCGTGCGGCAGCCGCGCGTAGTCGTCGGCATCGACGATGACATGGCACGTCGAGCACGCCAGCGAGCCCTCGCACGCACCTTCGATGTCGATGTCGTGGCGCTGCGCGATCTCGAGCAGGGACAAGCCCGCCGCGGCCTCGACCTCGCGCACGGCGCCGTCACGCTCGACAAACGTCATCCTTGGCATCTTGCCGTCGGGTCTCGCGGCGGCCGCGAACCACGGCGCTAGACGTGGAACGATTCGCCGCAGCCGCACCGGCCCTTTTCGTTGGGGTTGTTGAACACGAAGCCGGAGCGCAGCTTGCTTTCCTCGTAATCCATCTCGGCGCCGACCAGATATATCACGGCCGAGGGGTCGATGACGACGGTCACGCCCTGGTGCTCGACGACCGTGTCGTCGGCGTTCTTCTCGCTGGCGAACTCCAGCGTATAGGTCATGCCCGAGCAGCCGGCGTTGCGCACGCCGACGCGGATGCCGATCGCGCCCTTGCCGTCCTGGCGCAGCAAGTTCTTGATCCGCGCGACCGCCGCCTCGGTCACGGTAATCGCCTGAACAGTCACCTCTTCTACTCCCATACTCGGTGGCCCCAACGATATGGAGCGTAACTTCACATAGCGCCAACCGCCCGCCGTGTCCATCCCCCCGGGCGAACGCCGCGCAAGCGCGCCGGTCTGGCCGTTTCCCGGTCTGGCCGTTTCCCGGTCTGGCCGTTTCCCGGTCTGGCCGTTTCCCGGTCTGGCCGTTTCCCGGTCTGGCCGTTTCGGGATCAGGCCGTTTCCCGCACCCGGCCCGTGGCGCGCAGCCTGGCAACGTGCTCGACCACGCAATCGACCGCGTAGTCGATCTCGGCCTCGGTGGTGAAGCGGCCGATGCCGAAGCGGATCGAGCCGTCGGCGAGCTCCTCGTCGACGCCGAGGGCGCGCAGCACGTA
>JADFMW010000075.1 GCA_022563655.1 Pseudomonadota bacterium | reverse complement strand
GCATCGCGCGGCGATGGCGGCCCACGGCATCTCGCCGAGCGACCTCGTGGTCGTCAATCTGTACCCGTTCGAGGCGACGGTCGAAGGCGGCGCCGACGTCGCCGAATGCATCGAGAACATCGACATCGGCGGCCCGGCGATGATGCGCTCGGCGGCCAAGAACCACGCCTTCGTCACCGTCGTCGTCGACCCCGCCGATTATGCCGCGCTGACCGCCGACATGGCGGCCAACGACGGCGCCACGAGCACCGAGTTGCGCCGCCGCCTCGCCGCCGCCGCCTTCGCCAGCGCCGCGGCCTACGACGCCGCGATCGCCGGCTGGCTCGGCGCCCCCCCGGGTGATCGCCTGCCCGAGCCCCTGCCCGAGCGTCTCGTCGTCTCGGCGGCGCGGCGCGAGATACTGCGCTACGGCGAGAACCCCCACCAGCAGGCGGCGCTCTACGTCGGCGGCGCGGCGCGGCCCGGCGTCGCCACCGCCGAGCAGGCGCAGGGCAAGGCGCTGAGCTACAACAACATCGCCGACGCCGACGCGGCGTTCGAGCTGGTCGCCGAGTTCGCGCGCCCGGCGGCCGCCATCATCAAGCACGCCAACCCCTGCGGCGCCGCGCTGGGCGATGGCCCGGCGGACGCCTATCGCAAGGCGCTCGCCTGCGACCCCACCAGCGCCTACGGCGGCGTCGTCGCGCTCAATCGCCCGCTCGACCGGGCGACCGCCGAGGAAATCGCAAAGCTTTTCGTCGAGGTCGTCATCGCCCCCGACGCCGACCACGCAGCGCGCGAGGCGCTCTCGCCCAAGCGCAACCTCCGCCTGCTGCTCGCCGGAGACGTGCCCGACCGCGCCCACGGCGCCCTCGTCGTGCGCGCCCTCGCCGGCGGCTACCTCGCCCAGACGCGCGATACCGGGCGGGTGACGGCGAACGACCTCGAGGTCGTCACCCGGCGGGCGCCGAGCGACGACGAGGTTGCCGAGCTGTTGTTCGCCTTCACCGTGTGCAAGCACGTCATGTCGAACGCCATCGTCCTGGCCAAGGGCGGCGCCACGGTGGGGATCGGCGCCGGGCAGATGAGCCGCGTCGACGCCGCCCGCATCGCCGCCTCGAAGGCGGCCGAGGCGGCGCGCGCGGCGGGCGAGCCCGAGAGCCGGGCGGTGGGCTCGGTGGTCGCCTCGGACGCCTTCTTCCCCTTCGCCGACGGCTTGGTCGCGGCGGCCGAGGCCGGCGCGAAGGCGGTGATCCAGCCCGGCGGCTCGACGCGCGACGACGAGGTCATCGCCGCCGCCGACGAGCGCGGCCTCGCCATGGTCTTCACCGGCCAGCGCCACTTCCGCCACTAGGCTGGGCGGCCGGGGTGCGCGGCTCGCGCACCGACAGCAGGAGATAGAAGCCGACGAGGAAAAACACGAGCACCGTGGCCATGCCGGCGCGGTCGCTGCCGAAGGCTGTGGTGAACACGCCGTAGAGCATGGGCCCGACGAAAGCGCTCGATTTGCCCGAAAAGGCGTAAAGCCCGAACATTTCGGCCCGCATCTCGGCGGGCGCCAGGCGCGCCATGAGCGAGCGGCTCGCCGCCTGGGCCGGGCCGAAGAAGACGCCCAGCACGGGCGCCAACATCCAGAACCACAGCTTCGCGTGAACGAGGATGAGCGCCGTGCCGACGACGATCAGGCCAACCAAGGCAATGAGTATCGTCCGCTTGGCCCCGATCCAGTCGTCGATCCAGGCAAAGGCCGCCGCCCCAAGCCCGGCCGTGACGTTCATTACGATGCCGAAAATCAACCGTTCCTCAATGTCCATGCCGAAGGCGTGGGCGGCAAAGATGCCGCCGAAGGCGAACAGCGTATTGAGCCCGTCGGTGTAGATCATGCGTGCGAGGAGGTAACGGGCGACGTTGGCGTGCCTGCGGATATCCCTGAGGCTTTGCACCAGGGTCGCAAGGCCGTCATGGACGGCCTGTACGGGACTTATGCCCGTGGAGCGGCGGTCCGGAGTGAATAGGAACAATGGCAGGGAGAAGAACGCATACCAGAGGGCCGACATCGGCCCCACTGCCCGGACATGCTCAAGCTCCGTCTCCGACTTGTCGAGGCCGAATAACGGGCTATCCGTCTGCACGAAGGCGACGAGGACGATCACCAGGCACACGAGGCCGCCGGCATAGCCGAGGCCCCAGGCCCAGCCCGACACCCGGCCGATGAGTCGTGCCGGTGTAATGTCCGGGAGCATGGCGTTGTAGAAGACGGTTGCGAACTCGAACGCCACGTTGGCGACGACGAATATGGCCAGCGCCAGCATGACGTCGTCGGTGGTCGGCCGGACGTACCACAGCAGGTAGGCGCACACCACGCAGAGAACGGTGAGGGCGAAAATCCAGGGCTTGCGCCGGCCCGCGGCATCGGCGACGGCGCCGCCGGTCGGGCCGAGCAGGGCGACGACCAAGGCCGAGATGGAAACCGCCCAGGCCCACTGGGCCGAGCCTTGGATCTCGGTTTCGGCCACCGCCTGTGTGAAATAAGGGGCGAAGACGAAGGTGATGATGACCGTGGGGAACGCCGAATTGGCCCAGTCATACAGGCACCACGCGGCGATCGCCCGCCGCGACCCGGCGCCGTCAGCCGGCGGCGAGGGCACGGATTTGCCGGTTGGCCACGGTCAGCATGGCGAGGTCGATGGCGCCCGTCTTCCTGAGGTCGGCGAGCAGCCGCTCGTTGCGCTCGACGGCCGAGCGATGAGCGGCGATCCAGTTGTCGACCGCGCCGCCCGGTGGACCGGCGCCGTTGGCTTCGAGCACGGCGGCGGCAAGGTCGCGCTGCTGGCTGTAAAGCTCGTCGACGATGGCGGTCACCGCCTGGCGCTGCCAGTGCGACTCGGCGGCGAAGCCGCCGGCGCTGGCGCGCAGCCAGTCGAGACCGAGCCGCTCGCCGACCTGGAAGTAGACGCGCCCGACTTCCTCGACGGCGAGTTTGCGGCGGCGCGCGGCCTGGGCGATGTCGAGAGCCGAGGCCAGCGCGTCGAGGCTGGCGACGCGCCGGGCGAGGTCCCGCGGCACGCCCTCGCCGGCGTAGCGCTCGGCGGCCTGGGCGAGCGAGCCGCGGCGGGTCTCGCTCAGCACCTCGTCGAGGCGCCGGGCGAGCGCGCCGATGCCCGGCGTAAAGGCGTCGATCGTCGCCGCGATGTCGAGCGGATGCGCGCGGTTGCGCAGGAACCACATGGTGCTGCGCTCGACCAGGCGGCCGATATCGAGCGCCATCTTGGTCTGCACCGTGCTCGGTACCGCATTGTCGAGCCCCTCGACGGCCTTCCACAGCGAGCGCAGATCGAACGCGTCGCGGCTGATGATGAAGGCGCGCGCGATCTCGCTGGGCGAGAAGCCGAGGTCCTCGACGATCTGATTGATGAACGTGGCGCCGACCCGGTTGACCATGCTGTTGGTCGCCGAAGCGGCGATGATATCGCGCCGCAGCCGGTGGCGCCCGATCGCCGCCCTGTAGCGCTTGCGCAGAGGCCGCGGGAAGTAACGCAGCAGATCGACCGCGAGGTACGGATCCTCCGGCAGGTCCGAGGCGAGCAAGGTTTCGTAGAGCGCCATCTTGGCGTAGGCGAGCAGCACCGCGAGCTCGGGCCGGGTGAGGCCGTTACCGGCCTCTTGCCGCTCGGCCAGGGCTTCTTCGTCGGGCAGGTTCTCGAGCCCGCGGTCGAGCGTGCCGGCGCGCTCGAGACTGCGCATCAGCCGCGCCTGCGGCCCGAGCAGGGCCATCCCCTGCGCTTCGGCGATGCTGATCGCCTTGATCTGCTGGTAGTTGTCCATCAGCACCAGTTCGGCGACCTCGTCGGTCATCCGGGCGAGCAACGCGTCGCGTTGCTTGGTGGTCATGTCGCCGCCCTCGACCACGCCGCCGAGCAGGATCTTGATGTTGACCTCGTGGTCCGAGCAGTCGACGCCGGCCGAGTTGTCGATGGCGTCGGTGTTCAAGCGGCCGCCGGCGAGCGCGAACTCGATGCGGCCGCGCTGGGTGATCCCCAGGTTGCCGCCCTCGCCGGCCACGCGGCAGCGCAGCTCCTTGCCGTCGACGCGCACGGCGTCGTTGGCGCGGTCGCCGACCTCGGCGTGGCTTTCGTCGCTCGCCTTGACGTAGGTGCCGATGCCGCCGTTCCACAACAGATCGACCGGGGCCAGGAGCAGCGCCTTGATCAGCTCGTTGGGCGTGAGCTTGTCGCGCGTGATTCCGAGCCATTTCTTCATCTCGGGCGTCACCGCCACCGCCTTGGCCTTGCGGTCGAACACGCCGCCGCCCTTGGAGATGCGCTTGGGGTTGTAGTCGGCCCAGGTCGAGCGCGGCTTCGCGAACAGGCGCTTGCGCTCGCGATGGCTTGCCGCCGGGTCGGGATCGGGGTCGAAGAAGACGTGCAGGTGGTTGAACGCTCCGATCAGCTTGATGTGCTTCGAGAGGAGCATGCCGTTGCCGAACACGTCGCCCGACATGTCGCCGATGCCGACGCAGGTGAAATCGGTCGTCTGGATATCGGCGCCGAGCTCGCGGAAGTGGCGCTTGACCGATTCCCACGCGCCCCGGGCGGTGATGGCCATCTGCTTGTGGTCGTAGCCCGACGAGCCGCCGCTGGCGAAGGCGTCGCCGAGCCAGAAGCCGTAGTCGTTGGCGACCGCGTTGGCGATGTCGGAGAAGGTGGCCGTGCCCTTGTCGGCGGCGACGACGAGGTAGGGGTCGGCGTCGTCGTGGCGCACCACGCGCGGCGGCGGCGCCAGCTCGCCGGCGACGAGGTTGTCGGTGAGGTCGAGCAGACCCGACATCATCATCTTGTAGCAGGCGATGACCTCGTCCTGCAGCGCCTCGCGGCCGCCGTGCGAGGGCGGGCGCTTGACCACGAAGCCGCCCTTGGCGCCGACCGGAACGATGACCGCGTTCTTCACTCTCTGCGCCTTCATCAGCCCGAGGACCTCGGTGCGGAAGTCCTCGCGCCGGTCCGACCAGCGGATGCCGCCGCGGGCGACCTTGCCGCCGCGCAGGTGCAGCGCCTCGACGCGCGGCGAGTGGATGAAGACCTCGACCCAGGGGCGCGGCGGCGGCAGCTCGTCGATGGCCCGCGAGTCGAGCTTGAACGAGAGGTAGGGCTTGGCCGCGCCGTCCGCCCCGGTCTGGAAATAGTTGGTCCTGAGCGTCGCCCTGATGAGGTTGTGAAAGCGCCTCAGGATGCGGTCCTCGTCGAGGTTGGGGACGGCGTCGAGCGCCGGTCCGATGCGGCGCTCGATGCCGGCGTCGCGTTTGTCCCTGCCGCGCCCGAGCGCCGGGTCGAACCGGGCCAGGAACAGCTCGACCAGCAGGCGCGCCAGCGCCGCGTTCTTGCCCAGCGTCTCCTCCATGTAGCGATCGCTGAAGGTGATGTCCGCCTGGCGCAGGAACTTGCAATAGGCGCGCAACACCCACACCTCGCGCCAGGTGAGGCCGGCTCCGAGGACCAGCTCGTTGAAGCCGTCATTCTCGACGTCGCCGAACCAGATCTTGGCGAAGGCCTCCTCGAATAGCGGCTTCGCCCGGTCGACCTCGGCCTCGCGGCCGCGCCGGCTGGTCATGCTGAAGTCGTGAATCCAAAAGCCGCCCTCGTTGCCCTCGGGCCCGACCCGGTAGGGCCTCTCCTCGATCACCTTAAGCCCCATGTTCTCGAGCATCGGCAGGATGTCCGACAGCGGCACCGGGTCGTTCGGATGGTAGATCTTGAAGTGGAGTTTGCCCTCGGGGGCGTCGGGAGGGCTGTACAGGTTCATCGCCACCTCGTCGGCGCCGGCCAGCCCTTCGATCTTGTCGATGTCGGAGACCGCCGTCCGGGCGTTGAAGTCGTCGCGGTAAGCCGGTGGGAACGCGTCGCGGTAGCGGCGGAACAGGGCCATGCCCTCGGCCTCGCCCCAACGGTCGATGCAGGCGTCGCGCAAGTCGTCGGCCCACGACCGGGCGGCGGCGGCGAGGAGCGCCTCGATCTCCCCGACGCCAACCTTGCGCCGCGCGCGCCCGACCGTCGGGGTGCGAACGATGAAGTGCAGGCGCGCCATCACCGCCTCGGAGACCTGCACGGTGTACTCGGCCCCCGAGCCGTGGAGCGCCTTGACCAGGATCTCCCGCATGCGCTCGCGCAGCGCCGTGTTGTAGCGCTCGCGCGGCACGTAGACGAGACAGGAGTAAAAGCGCGCGTAGCTGTCGCGGCGGATGAACAGCCGGATGCGCTGGCGCACCTCGAGGTGAAGGATGCCGTGGCTGATCTCAAACAGCTTGTCGTCGTCGATCTGGAACAGCTCGTCGCGCGGGTAGGTTTCGAGGATGTTGAGCAGCGCCTTGCCGTTATGGCTGTTGGGCGCAAAGTTCGAGCGCGCGAACACCTTGCTTACCTTGCGGCGCAAGAGTGGGATATCGCGTGGGGTGCCAGTGTATGCCGTCGAGGTGAACAGGCCGATGAACCGCCGCTCGCCGATCACCTCGCCGGTCTCGTCGAAGCGCTTGACCCCGATGTAGTCCATGTACACGGGCCGGTGCACGACGGCGCGGCTGTTGGCCTTGGTGATGATGAGAAGCTGCTTGCGGCGCGCGAAGCGGCTGACCTCCGGCGACAGCGGGGTCTCGCTGCGCTTGAGCGATTCCGGCGTCACCCGGCGCAGCACGCCGAGCCCGGATTCGGGGGACATGTGCAGGTAGTCCTTACCGTCGACGCGTTCCAGGCGGTACTCGCGAAAGCCGAGGAACGTGAAGTTGTCGTCGCGGATCCACTCGAGGAACGCCTTGGCTTCCGAGATCTCGTCCTCGGCCAAGGGCGCCGGCGCCGCCCCGAGCTCGCTGATGATGTCGTTGACCTCGGCGTGCATCGCCCGCCAGTCGTTGACCGTGGCCCGCACGTCGGCGAGCACGCTGGCGAGGTTGTCGCGGATGGCGTCGAGGGTCTCCTGCGCCGACTGCTGGCTGACCTCGACGTGGAGCACCGATTCGGTGATCGCGTCCCCGGCCTCGACGCCCGCGCCAAGCACGTCGATGAGCCGTCCGTCACCGTCGCGGCGGATGCCCAGGATGGGGTGAATGAGGAGGTGCACGGCGAGGTCTTGCCGGTTGAGCGCGGCGGCAACGGAATCGACCAGAAACGGCATGTCGTCGTTGATGATCTCGACGATCGTGTGGGTCGAGTGCCAGCCGTGCTTCTCGGGGCGCGGGTTGTAGACGCGAATCTTGGCCTTCCCTGGCTCGCGCTGCTGCGCGAAACGCCAGATCGCCATGGCCTCGCCATAGCGGGTGTCGTCGCTGAAGCCGGCGAGATCCTCGGGCGTGACCTCGCCGTAGTACTGGCGTACGAAGCGCTCGGCGCGGGACGCTTCTTCGCTGGGCAGCCGGCCGTCGAGCCGCTTGACGATCGCGTCGATCAGCTCGGCCTTGAGGTCCCGCGCGCGCGATGTCATGGCGCTTCTCTCTCCCGTGGGGCGGCCACGAGCCTAGACGGTAAATCTTAAAACATTCGTGTCAACTTTACAGGCCAGTCTTTGTCAACCAGGCCAGTCTTTGTCAACCAGGCCAGTCTTTGTCAACGCCCCCGACCCCAGCCCCCGCGGTCGCCGCTTGCTCCGAGTCCTTGGCGGCGGCGGCCAGGCGCTGCGAATATCATTGCCCGAGAGTAAACCCCGCGCTAGCCTTGCCGGCGCCAAATAGAGGCTTCCCGCCGGCACGCGACGCGCAGTCCGGCGCGCCCGAGGAACCGTGACCCCGGGCGGAGCGATCGCGGTGCCATGCCGTTCGGGCTACTGAAATACGGCTTTTCGAAGAAGTATCCCGCGAGGCGGCATTTCGCGCCGCGGGGCGACCTCAGGCCGTCCTACGACGTGGTCATCATCGGCGGCGGCGGCCACGGGCTCGCCACCGCCTACTACCTCGCCAAGGAGCACGGCATCACCAACGTCGCCGTGCTCGACAAGGGCTACATCGGCGGCGGCAACACGGGCCGCAACACCGCCATCATCCGCTCGAACTACCTCACACCCGAGGGCGTGCGGTTCTACGACGAATCGATCCGGCTGTTTCGCGATCTCAGCCAGGAGCTCGACTACAACATCCTGTACTCCGAGCGCGGCCACGTCACCCTGGCCCACACCGACGCGGCGCTGCGCACCATGCGGTGGCGGGTCGAGGTGAACAAGCATCTCGGCGTCGCCTCCGAGCTGGTGCTGCGCGACGAGCTCGCCAGGCTGGTGCCGCAGATCAACCTCTCGGAGCACGTGCGCTATCCGGTGCTGGGCGCGCTGCACCACCCGCCCGGCTCGATCGCCCGCCACGACGCCGTCGCCTGGGGTTACGGCGGCGCCGCCAGCCGGATGGGCGTCGAGATCCACCAGAAGACGACGGTGACCGACATTCTCAAGAAGAACGGCCGCGTCGTCGGCGTCGTCACCGACCGCGGCGCCGTCGCCTGCGCAAAGACGGTGCAGGCGGTGGCGGGCGACAGCTCGCTGATCGCCAAGATGGCGGGCTTCAGGGCGCCGATCCTGACCGTCCCGCTGCAAGCGTGCGTCTCCCAGCCTCTCAAGCCGTTCCTCGACGCCATCGTCGTCTCGGGCAGCCTGCACGTCTATGTCTCGCAGTCGGACCGGGGCGAACTGGTGATGGGCGGCGCCACCGATCCCTACCCGCTGTACTCGACGCGTCCGAGCCTCGAGTTCAAGGAAGGCCTGATGGCGCACATCCTCGAGCTGTTCCCCTTCCTGGCCGAGGTCAAGCTCTTGCGGCAATGGAGCGGCATGGCCGACATGACGCCCGACTTCAGCCCGATCATGGGCTTGACCCCGCTCGAGAACCACTACATCGACGCCGGCTGGGGCACCTGGGGGTTCAAGGCGACGCCGGTGGCGGGCAAGCGCATGGCCGAGCTCGTCGCCACCGGCGAGGTCCCCGGCCTCATCGAGCCGTTCCGGCTGTCGCGGTTCCGCGAGTTCAAGCTGCTCGGCGAGAAGGGCGCGGCCTCGGTCGGCCACTAGGAGGCCATTAGGAGAGCGCCGTGAAGGTCCTGAACTGCCCGCTCAACGGGCCGCGCAACATCTCGGAGTTCGCTTACGGCGGCGAGGTCGAATCGCACCCCGACCCCCACGCCTGCAGCGACGCCGAGTGGACCGACTTCGTCTTCTTCGAGAACAACGCCGCCGCGGTGGTGCGCGAGTGGTGGTGCCACGTGGCCACCGCCTATTGGTTCATCGCCGAGCGCGACACCACGACCGACGAGATCGTCCGCACCTACCCGGCGAGCGAGGCGTTCACGCAGCGCATGGAATTTCCCGCGCCGGCCCGCGCTCCGGCCCGCGGCGAGGATAAGCCATGAAGCCAAGCCGCCTGCCGCCGCCGGCGGGGTCGCTGATCGACCGCAACCGGGGCGTCGAGTTTAGCTTCGAGGGCCAGCGCTACACCGGGTTCGCGGGCGACACCATCGCCAGCGCGCTGGCGGCGAACGGCGTTTGCGTGCTGTCGCGCTCGTTCAAGTACCACCGGCCGCGCGGCATCCTCACCGCCTGCGGCCAGGACGCCAACACGCTGGTGCAACTCGGCGACGAGCCCAACGTGCTGGCCGACCGCCGGCCGATCGAGCCTGGCATGACGGTGACCGCGGTCAACGTCGTCGGCCGCCTGGATCGCGACCGCGCCGCGTTGCTCGGCCGCCTCGGTCGCTTCCTGCCGGTGGGCTTCTACTACAAGGCGTTCTACAAGCCGCGGGTGGCGTGGCGGCTGTGGGCGCCGCTGATCCGCCGCCTGGCCGGGCTCGGCACGGTCAACGTCAAGGCCGCGCACGGCTATTACGACAAGCAGTACCTGTTCGCGGACGTCGCCGTCGTCGGCGGCGGGCCGGCCGGCATGGCGGCGGCCCTCGAGGCGGCGAAAAGCGGCGCCGAGGTGCTGCTCATCGAGGAGAACACGATCCTCGGCGGCGCGCTCAACTACGCCCGCTTCGACGCCGCCGGCAGGCGCGCCGCCAGGTTGCGCGCCGACCTCGCCGCCAAGGTCGAGGGCGACGACAACGTCCGCGTGCTCACCGACGCGGTGTGCAACGGCTGGTTCGACGACAACTGGCTGCCGATCATCCGCGGCAACCGGCTCTACAAGCTGCGCGCCAAGGCGGTGGTCGTCGCCGCCGGCAGCTTCGAGCAGCCGATGGTGTTCCGCAACAACGACCTGCCCGGCGTGATGCTGGGCTCGGCGGCGCAGCGGCTGATCCGCCTCTATGGCGTCAGGCCGGGGCGGCGCGCCGTGGTGGCCGCCGCCAACGCCGACGGCTACGGCGCCGCCCTCGACCTCATCGAGGCG
>JADFMW010000220.1 GCA_022563655.1 Pseudomonadota bacterium | reverse complement strand
GTCGCCATCAACGATCTCGGGATCATCCCGTTGCACTACCAGGTCAACACCTGGGCGACCCGCCGGGGGCTGGCGTATACGCCGCGCACCGACGAGGCGACCGTCATCATGAACGTGGTGATAACGGCGGCACCGGCGGCGCCGGCGGCACCGGCCGCGGCGCCCGAGACAAAGAAGGACACCACGATTCCCGACGCGGTGAGGACGCTCAAGAAGCTGTTTCAGTAAGGTAGCGGAGGCGAAACGGGCGGGCGGCACCGCGCCGCCCGCCTCGCTTTCGGCTCCGCAGATATCGGCTGGTCGCGTGACGGAGGCGCAAAGTGTCGGTATTCATCATCCGACGGTTGCTTCAGTCCGGGGGCGTCATCGTGGCCATGTCGCTCCTCGTGTTCTTCGGCGTCAACGTCATCGGCAACCCGATTGACATCCTGATCAATCCGGAATTCGACCAGGAGGAAATGGAGCGCGCGATCAGGGCGCTCGGGCTCGACCTGCCGATCTGGCAGCAATACCTGGTGTTCGTCGAGAACGCGTTCAAAGGCGACCTCGGCAAGTCGTTCGTGTTCGGCACGCCGGCGATCCAGCTCATCGTGCAGCGCATGCCGGCCACCCTCGAGCTCGCCCTTGGGGCGGTTCTCATCGCCATCGTCTTCGGCATCCCGCTCGGAATGTGGGCCGGGCTAAGGCCCAACTCGATCCTCGGCAGGACGATCATGAGCGGCTCGATCCTCGGCTTCAGCCTGCCCACCTTCTGGGTCGGCATCATGATGATCATGGTGTTCGCCGTGATGCTCGGCTGGCTGCCGTCGACCGGCCGCGGCGAGACCGTCGGTCTGTTGGGCCTGCAGGTCAGTTTCCTCACCCTGGACGGGCTGGCGCATCTTGTGCTGCCGGCGATCAACCTGGCCCTGCTCAAGATGTCGCTGGTGATCCGCCTCGCCCGCGCCGGCTGCCGCGAGGCGGTGCTGCAGGATTACGTCAAGTTCGCGCGGGCCAAGGGCTTGAGTCCCCGGCGCGTGGTCATGGTCCATATCCTGAAGAACATCCTGATCCCGGTCGTCACGGTGCTCGGATTGGAGATGGGCAACGTGATCGCCTACTCGGTGGTGACCGAAACCGTGTTTGCCTGGCCCGGCATGGGCAAGCTGATCATCGATTCGCTTCAGTTGCTCGACCGACCGGTCATCGTCGCCTACCTGATGATGACCGTGTTCATGTTCATCATGATCAACCTCGTGGTCGACGTGCTTTATTCGGTGCTCGACCCGCGGGTGCGGCTGCAGGACGTCAAGGCATAATGGCGCCGCTCGAAACTCTCCCCGTTACGCCTGCGGAGAGCGCCGCCAGGCTGGAGACGCCGCTCGGGCGGTTCGTCTCGGATTACTGTGAGAGCGCGGTTGCCGTCGGCGCGTTGGCGGTCTTTGCGGTCATTGCCTTCGTGGCGATCTTCGCGCCGCTGATCTCGCCGCAGAACCCCTACGACCTTGGCGAGATCACCATCCTCGACGGCCGCCTGCCGCCCGGCGCCGTGGGCTTGTCGGGCATGAAGTTCGTGCTCGGCACCGACGACCAGGGGCGCGACATGCTGAGCGCCATCTTCTACGGCGTCCGCACCAGCCTCACCGTCGGCGCGATGAGCGGTTTGGTCGCGCTCAGCATCGGCGTGTGCATCGGGCTCATGGCCGCCTACTTCGGCGGCCGGGTCGACACGATCATCATGCGCATCGTCGATTTGCAGCTCAGCTTCCCGGCGATCCTGGTGGCGCTGGTCTTGCTCGCGGTGCTCGGCAAGGGCGTCGACAAGATCATCATCGCGCTGGTCCTCGTTCAGTGGGCGTATTACGCCCGCACTGTGCGCGGCTCGGCCCTGGTCGAGCGCCAGAAGGAATACATCGAGGCCGCGGTATGCCTCGCGCTCAGCCCCCAGCGCATCGTTTTCCGGCACATGCTGCCCAACGTCATGCCGCCGCTGATCGTCGTCGGCACGATCCAGGTGGCGCACGCCATCGCGCTCGAGGCGACGTTGTCGTTTCTCGGCATCGGGCTGCCGGTAACCGAGCCGTCGCTCG
>JADFMW010000074.1 GCA_022563655.1 Pseudomonadota bacterium | reverse complement strand
TTTACGGAAACCGCCGCGAGCCGCGAGGAGATCGAGGCCCTGCTTGCCGCGTGCGGCTTTCCCCTGCTCGCCAAGCCCCGGCGCGGCTTTGCCTCGCGCGGGGTGCGTGTGCTGTTCGACCACAACGGCGTAGAGGCGGTCCTGGCATGCGGCGTCGAGATGGTGGTGCAGGAATATCTGGTGCCGAGGAGCTGGCACAAGGCACGCGCCGAGATCACCCCCAGCGATGTCGAGCGCGACGGCATGCTGCGCCAGGAGGACGAGGTGCGGGTCCAGGCGCTTCTCGGCCGCAGTGGGGAAGTCCTTGGGATGATCGCGTCGCTCAATGGGGTCGTCGGGGGCCGCCCCATTACCCTCGAGGTGCTGGATGAGCCGTTGCTCGAGGCGGTGGCTCGTGAAGGCGCCGAGCTGCTCGGCAGGCACGGGATGATTGGTCCCTGCAGCATCACCGGGCGCTGGCTCGCCGACGGGTCCTGGGGGTATTACGAGGTCAACGCCCGCTTCACCGGGGCCACCGGTATGCGCGCGGCGTTGGGCTTCAACGAGGTCGAAGCCGCCTGGCGCCACTTCGTCGAAGGCGAGGAGAAGCCCGACTGCCTGACCTTCGACAAGGACCGGGTGGCCTGCCGCTATCTCGCCGAAACCGTCGTCCGCAAGGACGATCTCGACGAACTGCGCCAGCGCGGCAAGTGGCGGGCGTCTTCCTGAGCGGCGGGCGCGGCCGGGGTCGCGGGCCCATGACGCCCATGACGAAGTAGTGGTGCCTTCAGGCGGCGCGGCCTATGCTCGGACCATGGCCCGGGTGAACCGAGATCACGAGCCGAGCCGGCGATCGTGAACGTCAGAAAGTGGGCGGCGCGGCGCGCCCTGGGCGGGCGGTGGCGCGCAGCCGTACGCCGAGGCGCGCCGCTGCTGCGGCGGGCGGCCGCGGCGCTGGCCGGGGCCGGGATCGTCGCCCTCGGCGCGGGTATCGGGGTCTGGCTCGCCGACGTGACGCCGCGCGAGGCGAAGCGAACGCCCATCGTTTCGGTTTCGCTGCCGCTGGTCGCGCCGCCGCAGCCCCAGCCCGAACCCACCGACGAGCCCGCCGACGATCTCGCGCCGCGGGCCGAGCCCCAGCCCGAGCTCCTCGGCGCGCCCGCCGAGGCGCCCGCGCCGCCGGCTTGGCGCCGTTTCGCCGTGGCGGCGCCCGCGGCGAGCGAGCCGGCGCCCATGATCGCGCTGGTCCTCGACGACATGGGCGTCGCGCTCGACAGGTCGTGGCAGGCGATCGGGCTGCGGGGGCCGTTGACGCTCGCGTATCTCCCCTACGCCCAGGACCTCGCCGAGCAGACCGCGGCGGCGCGCCGGGCCGGCCACGAGCTGCTTCTGCACCTGCCGATGGAGCCCGACGACGCCGGGGAAGACCCCGGCCCCAACGCGCTCCTCACCGGCCTCGACGAAGGCGAGCTTGGCCGGCGCCTGGAATGGAACCTCGGTCGCTTCGGCGCGTACGTGGGGGTCAACAACCACATGGGCAGCCGCCTTACCCGCGACGCGGCGGCGATGGAGTTCGTGCTCGCCGAGATCAAGGCGCGCGGTCTCTTGTTTCTCGATTCGCGAACCACACCCGATTCCATCGGCCTGCGCCTTGCGCGCCGCGCGGGCGTTCCCGCTATCCGCCGCGACGTGTTCATCGACAACGCCGCCGACGCCGAGGCCATCGCCGCCCAGCTCGCGGCGCTCGAGGCGCTGGCGCGCGAGCGCGGCTTTGCCGTCGGCATCGGCCACCCCCGACCCGCAACGCTGAAGGCGCTCGAGGCTTGGCTTCCCCGGCTCGCGGAGCGCGGCTTCGCGCTCGTGCCGATCAGCGCCATCGTCGCCCGCGTCAGCGCCCCGCACGAGCTGACCGCCGCGCAAGGCCCCCTGGCAGGCCCCCGGGCAGGCGCCGACTGAACCAAGCTCGCGCCCGCCGGGGCGGCCCAAACGCCGCCTTCGGGGCGGCCGGGGCGGCCTAAGCGCCGCCTTCGGGGCGGCCGGCGTAGCGCACCGCTTCCTGGGCGGCACGGATCAGCGCGCGGGCCTTGTTGCGGCTCTCCTGGTATTCGGCCTCGGCGTCGCTGTCGGCGACGATGCCGCCGCCCGCCTGAACGTACATGACGCCGTCCTTGACCACGGCGGTGCGCAACGCGATGCAGGTGTCCATCGCCCCGCCGGCCGAGAAGTAGCCGACGGCGCCGGCGTAGACGCCGCGCCGCTCGCGCTCGAGCTCGTCGATGATCTCCATGGCCCGCACCTTGGGCGCGCCCGAGACGGTGCCGGCGGGGAAGCCGCCGATCAGCGCGTCGAGCGCGTCGTAACGCGGGTCGATCTCGCCCTCGACGTTCGAGACGATGTGCATGACGTGGCTGTAGCGCTCGATGAGGTTGCGTTCGGTCACCCGCACCGTGCCGACGCGGGCGACGCGGCCCACGTCGTTGCGCCCGAGGTCGAGCAACATGAGGTGTTCGGCGAGCTCCTTGGGGTCGGCCAGGAGCTCCTTGGCGAGCGCCTGGTCCTCGGCGGCGGTGGCGCCGCGCCGGCGGGTGCCGGCGATCGGCCGCACGGTCACCGTGCCGTCGCGCAGCCGCACCAGGATTTCCGGGCTCGAACCGACCACGGCGAAGCCGCCGAAGTCGAGGAAGAACAGGAACGGCGAGGGGTTGAGCCGGCGCAGCGCCCGGTACAGCGCGAGCGGTGGCAGCCGGAACGGCGTCGAGAAGCGCTGCGACAGCACCACCTGGAAGATATCGCCGGCGTAGATGTACTCTTTCGCCTTCTCGACCATGGCGTGGTACTCGGCCCGGCTGGTGTTCGACGTCGGCTCGGGGAGGTCCTGGGGGACGCCGTCGTCGCGCCGATGATGCGGCAGGCTGCGCTCGAAGTCTGCGACCACGTCGGCAAGCCGCTCGCGGGCGTGGGCGTAGGCGGCGCGCGCGTCGAGCTCCTCGCTGGGGCGCACCGGGGTGACGACGATGAGGATGTCTTCGATGTTGTCGAAGATGGCCATGATCGTGGGGCGCAGGAACAGCCCGTCGGGCATTCCCATCACGTCGGGGTTGGAATCGGGCAGGCGCTCCATCAGCCGGACCATGTCGTAGGCCATGTAACCGACCAGGCCGGCCGCCATCGGCGGCAGCTCATCGGGCAGGTCGATACGCGATTCGTCGATGACGCCGCGCAGCGCCGCGAGCGCCCCCTCGCCGCATTGCTCGAAGGCGTCGGCGTCGTAGCGGGCGGCGCGGTTGATCTCGGCGCGGTCCCCGAAGCAGCGCCAAACGAGGTCCGGCTTGAGGCCGATGATCGAGTAGCGGCCGCGCACGTCGCCGCCCTCGACCGATTCGAGGAGGAAGCTGTTGGGCCGTCCGTCGGCGAGCTTCAGCATCGCCGAGACCGGAGTCTCGAGGTCGGCGACCAGCGTCGTCCACACCACCTGCGGCGTTTCCGCTTGGTACGCGGCGGCGAACGTCTCGAAGCTTGGCGAAACCCGCATCGCTAGAAAAGCGCGTCGATCGCTCGCCGGTTGACGTCGACTGGATAACGCTTTCGCAGTGTATCGCGGTACTGGGCCGTGAAATCGCCGGCGATGTCCACGCGTAGCTCGTCGCGCAGCGCGGTCAGACCAGCCTCGTCGGCGTTGGGATCGGCCTCGACGATGTCGGCAAGCCGCGCCACCACGTGGCCGGTGCCGTCGCCGGCGGGGGCCGCGTGCGCCTTGCCCACGTCGAGCGCGAACAGGGCGGCGACGAGGCGCGGCGAGAACGAGCGCTCGGCCCCGTCGCGGTCGCGGCGCACGGGCGCGCTGGCGCGCGCCGTATGGCCCAGATCGGCCGCCACCTTGGCGAAGTCCTCGCCGTCGTTGATGCGCTCGGCCGCCGCCGCCGCGCGCGCCGCCGCGGCCTTGTCGAGCTCGGATTCGCGCCAGGCAGCCTCCACCTCGTCGCGGATCCGATCAAGCGGCTTGAGCGCGGGCGGCGTGACGCTATCGACGCGCACGATGAAAGAGCTGCCATCGTCGGACTCGTTGAGCAGCGAGGTCACGCCGGCCGGCGTCGCAAACGCGGTGGTGAGAAACTCCGCTCCGCCCGGAAGGTCGGCCCGGGCGCTCTCTGGAGTGGTCCCCCCGGAGTCGATGGCCGCGACGCGGGTGAGGCGCAGTTTGAGCTGGCCGGCCGCTCCTTCAAGCGTGGCTCCCGCGGCGAGCGTGTCGTCGAGGGTGGTGGTGAGCCGGTACAGGGCGTCGGCCGCTCCGCGGAGCGCAATCTCGCGCTCGATCTCGGCCCGCAACTCGGCGAGCGGCGGAAACGCATTTTCTCCGATGGCGGCGACGCGGAAGACGTGCCAGCCGAACGGGCTCTGGACCGGGGCGCTGATCTCGCCGGCGCCGAGGTCGAACACGGTGTCGGCGACGTCTCCGAACAGATCGTTCCGGGTGATCGTTCCCAGCGAGACATCATCGGCGTTCATGTTGGCAAATTTGGCGGCGACGGCGGTGAAATCGCGCCCCCGCGTCAGATCGTCGTGCGCCGCCCGCGCCGTCGCCTCATCGGGCAGCAGAATCTGGTCCACGGTACGCCGCTCGGTCTGCGTGAACGAGGCCCGCCGGTCGTCGTACTCGGCCAAAATTTCTTCTTCGGATACCGCCACCTCGCCCACGAGATCCTCGGGCGTGATGTGGATGAACGTCAGCGCGCGGTACTCGGGCGCCGTGAAGCGCGGGGCGTTTTCTTCGTGAAAGGCGGCGAGCGTCGCGTGGTCGGGAGTCGGCGCCTCGCCGACCGAACCATTGGTCACGACGAAGAAATCGGCCACCCGGCGCTGCTGGCGGTGGCGGTAGAGCGACTTCACCAGCACATCGGGGGGAGCGGCGGCGGCGGCCAGGCTGCCGACGAGGTGTGCGCGCTTGAGATCGTGGCGTACTCGCGCCACGAACTCCGACTCGGTGAGGCCGCTTGCGGCCAGCACGGAGGCGTAGATGTTGGGGTCGAAGACCCCTTGCGAGTTGCGGAAGCCAGGATTCCGGCGAATCGCATCCCGAATAAGATCGTCGCCGATCACGAGGCCCAAGCGCTGCGCCTCCAGATCATAGAGGGTGCGCTCGATGAGGGTATCGACGACGCGCTCGACGAGGCCCAGGTCGCGCGCCTTGGCGCTGTCCAGATTGCCGCCGAACCGCGCTTGCAGAAGGTTGAGTTGACGGCGGAACTCGCGGCTGAGCTGGGTGTTGGAAAGTTTGACGTCGCCCACGAACGCAACGGTGTTGCTGGTGCGGCTGAATATGCCCCGCACGACGTCGCCGATGCCCCAGAAGCCGAAGCTGACGATGATGATGAACGAAAAGCCCATCAGCACCCATTTTCCGCCCATCGTTCGCATGCCGATCAGCATGGTGGAGTCGTCCTTTCGTAGTGTGTCGCGCCGGGGGCGCCGCGAGGCCGCGCAGAGTAGCCGCGAGGCCGCGCATAGTAGGAGTGCGCCCGCGCCGCGGCAATACGGAAATCATCCCCGCTAGCCCGCATTTCTCACCAGGATGCGGGCTAGTACCTTTTGCGGCGGCCGGGGCGCTGTGATAGACAGGCGGGGGATCTCGAATCGCCCCTTCTTTACCATGCCCTCTCGATTACGACCGCTGATCGCCGGCAACTGGAAGATGAACGGCCTGCGCGACGATGGCGTCGCACGGGCGCGTGAGTTGCTCGCGCGATTCGACGCCGCCGAGCCGGGTTGCGACATCGCCGTTTGCCCGCCGGCGACGCTGTTGCATCCCGTCGCCGAGGTGTTGCGAGCCAGCCCCATCGCGCTCGGCGGCCAGGACTGCCATCCGGAAGACGGCGGCGCACACACCGGCGACGTGAGTGCCGCGATGCTGGCCGACGCCGGTTGCCGTTACGTCATCGTCGGCCATTCCGAGCGCCGCGCCGACCACGGCGAGACCGACGCGTTGGTGCGCGCCAAGGCCGAGGCCGCCCACCGCGCGGGCCTGACCGCCATCATCTGCCTCGGCGAGAACGAGGCGGAGCGCGACGCCGGAAAAACCGTCGCGGTCGTCGCGGCGCGGCTCGCCGGCTCGCTGCCGCCGGGCACGACGGCGGCGAACACCGTGATCGCATACGAGCCGGTGTGGGCCATCGGCAGCGGCCGCACGCCCAGCGCGGAAGAGATCGGCGCCGTGCACGCGGAGCTGCGGCGGCGGCTGAGGACGCGCTTGGCGGCCGGGGCGGCGCAACTGCGTCTGCTCTACGGCGGCTCGGTCAAACCCGGCAATGCGGCCGAAATATTGGCGCTGGACGAGGTCAACGGCGCCCTGGTCGGCGGCGCCAGCCTCGTGATCGACGACCTCTGGGCGATCTGCCGAAACTGCCCCTAGCAGTGCGCCGGCGCTCCGTGCTATAGGCATCCAGCCATGCTATAGGCATCCAGCCGTGCTAACGACATCCAGCTTGGCTATAGGCACCCAGCCGGGCGCCGTGCTTGGCCGCGGCGCTCAAGTCAAGGGCGGCGATGACAACACTTCTTCTTATGTTTCACATGATGCTTGCGCTTGCGCTGGTGGGCATCGTGCTGCTGCAGCGAAGCGAGGGCGGCGCGCTCGGAATCGGTGGCGGCGGCTTCATGAGCGGGCGCGGCACGGCCAACCTGCTCACGCGCGCCACGGCGGTGCTGGCGGCCCTGTTCATGCTGAGCAGCCTGGGGCTGACAATACTCGCCGCCAGCACGACCCGGCCGCGCTCGATTCTCGAAGACATTCAGGCGACGGCCCAGCCGGTGGAAGCGCCGGGCGAACCGGCCGCTCCCAGCGTGCCGGTCGCGGACTGAGGGAGGGATGACGCGGCGCCCGCATCTCCGCGGCGGCCCCGGCGCCGGCTCTCTCACCTCGGGCGCGACCCACCTTTTCGCTTCTGCCGCCAACCCTCCTGTGATAGGCTGAGGGCCCATGGCGCGGTTCGTATTCATTACCGGCGGCGTGGTTTCCTCCCTGGGAAAAGGCTTGGCATCGGCGGCGCTTGGCGCGCTGCTTCAAAGTCGCGGCTATCGCGTCCGGCTGCGCAAGCTCGACCCTTACCTCAACGTCGACCCCGGCACCATGAGTCCGTACCAGCACGGCGAGGTGTTCGTCACCGACGACGGCGCCGAGACCGACCTCGACCTGGGGCATTACGAGCGCTTCACCGGGGTGCCGGCGCGGAGCTCCGACAACGTGACCTGCGGCCGCATCTACTCGACGGTGCTCGCCCGCGAGCGCCGCGGCGACTACCTCGGCGGCACGGTCCAGGTGATCCCCCACGTCACCGACGCGATCAAGGAGTTCATCGTTGCCGATACCGGCGACACCGACTTCGTGCTGTGCGAGATCGGCGGCACCGTCGGCGACATCGAGAGCCTGCCGTTCCTCGAAGCGATTCGCCAGCTCGCGAACGAGCTTCCCCGCGACCACTCTTGCTTCGTGCACGTCACCTTGCTGCCGCACCTGGCGTCGGTCGGCGAGCTCAAGACCAAGCCGACCCAGCACTCGGTGAAGGAGCTGCGCGGCATCGGCATCCAGCCCGATATCCTGCTGTGCCGCTCGGAGCACGAGATCCCGGAGGCCGAGCGCAAGAAGATCGCGCTGTTCTGCAACGTCCGCGAGGCAGCGGTCATTCCGGCGCTCGACGTCGACACCATCTACCGGACGCCGATTACCTACCATCGCGAGGGCTTCGACGGCCAAGTGCTGGAGCGCTTCGGCATACACGACGCCAAGGAGCCGGACCTCACGGGCTGGGAAAACATCGTCGAGCGCGTCCGCGCGCCCGAGGGCCAGGTGAACGTCGCCATCGTCGGCAAGTACACAGGTTTGGTCGACGCCTATAAATCCCTGGCCGAGGCTTTGACCCACGGCGGCATCGCCAACAACGTGCGGGTCAAGGCATCGTGGATCGACGCCGAAATCTTCGAATCGGAAGAAGCCGTGCACTACCTCAAGGAGGTCGACGCCATCCTCGTGCCAGGCGGCTTCGGCGAGCGCGGGGTGAAGGGCAAGGCGGCGGCGGTGACCTTCGCCCGTGAGCGCAAGATTCCTTACTTCGGCATTTGCTTCGGCATGCAGATGGCGGTGATCGAGACGGCGCGCAACCTGGCCGGCCTCGAGGGCGCATCGTCGACGGAGTTCGGCCCCTGCCGGCATCCGGTGGTCGGCTTGCTCACCGAGTGGACGCGCGGCGACGTGCGCGAGACGCGCGCCGCCGGTGACAACCTGGGCGGAACCATGCGGCTCGGTGCCTATGACTGCGACCTGAAGCCGGGCAGCCGCGTCGCCGATATCTACAAGGCGCGGCGCATCAGCGAGCGCCACCGTCACCGCTATGAGGTCAACATCAACTATGTGCCGCAGCTCGAGGCCGCCGGCCTGATCTTCTCGGGCATGTCGCCGGACGGCGAGCTGCCCGAGGTCAGCGAGATCGAGGACCATCCGTGGTTCGTCGGCGTGCAGTTCCACCCCGAGCTCAAGTCGAAGCCGTTCGATCCGCACCCGCTGTTCGCGGCGTTCATCGAGGCGGCGGTCGAACAATCCCGCCTGGTTTAGACGGGGTGGCATGAGCGCGCCCCGTCACGTTGCCGTCGGCGCGTTGAGCGTCGGCAACGACCTGCCGCTGACGCTGATCGCCGGGCCGTGCGCCATCGAGAGCCGCGCCCACGCGCTCGAGACGGCGCTGGCATTGCGCGAGATCGCCGATCGGGTCGGCATCGGCCTGATCTACAAGAGCTCGTTCGACAAGGCCAACCGCACCAGCATCGACAGCCCGCGCGGCGTCGGCATGGCCGAGGGCCTCGAGATCCTGGCCGACGTGCGTGAGACCGTGGGCTGCCCGGTGCTGACCGACGTTCACGACCCCGAGCAATGCCCATCCACCGCCGCGGCGGTCGACGTGCTGCAGATCCCTGCCTTCCTGTGCCGCCAGACCGACCTGATCGTCGCCGCGGCGCGCACCGGGAGGCCCCTGAACATCAAGAAAGGCCAGTTCCTCGCACCCTGGGACATGGCCAACGTGGTCGCCAAGGCGCGAGCGGCGGGCAACCACGACATCCTGGTATGCGAGCGCGGCGCGAGCTTCGGTTACAACACGCTGGTCTCCGACATGCGGGCGCTGCCGATCCTGGCGCAGACCGGCTGCCCGGTGGTGTTCGACGCCACCCATTCGGTGCAGCAGCCGGGCGGTTTGGGCGGCCGCAGCGGCGGCCAGCGCGAGTTCGTGCCGGTGCTGGCGCGCGCCGCCGTGGCCGCCGGCGTCGCGGCGGTGTTCATGGAAACCCATCGCGACCCCGACAACGCCCCCAGCGACGGCCCCAACATGCTGCCGCTGGCGGACATGCCGGCCTTGCTCGAACGTCTCGTCGCCCTCGACCGCCTCACCAAGAACGCTTGATCCGTACGAACCGTGGACCGACCATGACAGCGATCTCCGACATCCATGCGCGCGAGATACTCGACAGCCGCGGCAACCCGACCGTCGAGGTCGATGTCGTGCTCGCGGGCGGCGCCCGCGGCCGCGCGGCGGTGCCGTCGGGCGTCTCGACCGGCAGCCACGAGGCGGTCGAGCTGCGCGACGGCGACGCCGGCCGGTACGGCGGCAAGGGAGTGCTCAAGGCGCTCGAGGCGGTCAACGGCGAGATCTTCGACGCCCTTTCGGGCATGGACGCCCGCGGCCAAGAGGCGATCGACCAAACGATGATCGACCTCGACGGCAGCGTCGACAAGGGGCGGCTGGGGGCCAACGCGATTCTCGGCGTCAGCCTCGCGGTCGCCAAGGCCGCCGCCGCCGCCGTGGGCCTGCCGCTCTACCGCTACGTCGGCGGGGTGCACGCCCGCACCCTGCCGACGCCGATGATGAACCTGATCAACGGCGGCGCCCACGCCGACAACGCGCTCGACATCCAGGAATTCATGATCGTCCCGGCCGGCGCGGCGACGCTCGCCGAGGCGGTGCGTGCCGGCGCCGACTGGATCCAGGGAGCGATCAACGGCATGGGAGAGCGGGCGGGCAACGCCAACTTGGCTGAGTTCGCTCTCGCTCTCGATGCGCTCTATCACGGGTCGACAGGATTGCGTTTCGAACGGATCGCCGAGGTGTCGGAGCTGGTGCGAGATCGCTCCGGCTATGTGCTCGAGCCCTACAAACCGGTCACAGGAGAGAACCTCTTCGTGAGGGAGAGTGGTGCGGTCGCCGCCCAATTCCACGACCCGTCGGCCATTGAGCCGTACTCGTCAGAAATCACAGGAGCCCGCCGCGGCATCGTGCTCGGCAAGAAGAGCGGCATCGCCAGCATCGAGATCAAGCTGAGCGAACTCGGCATCGAGGTCCCAGAGGAACGGCGTGCAGAGCTGCTCGCTGCGGTGAAGGTCCGCGGCGCCACCAAACGGGGCATCATCACCG
>JADFMW010000073.1 GCA_022563655.1 Pseudomonadota bacterium | reverse complement strand
TGTGCGCCGCATCGCGCTGCGCACGTTTCCTGGCCTGTCGGCGTCTCTGCCCCGTGACGACCGCATCCTGGTGAGAAATGCGGGCTAGCCGACGGCGGTTGAGCCGCGGCGGGCCGTTCAGGCCGTCGCGCTCACCCGCGAGGCGGGCACCAGGACCGCGCCTTCCATCAGGCGGCGCGCCGTGCGGTAGACCACGGCGCTGTCGGCGACCCAGCCGCCCTCGTCGCGCACCTCGGCCGCGACCACCGTCAGGCCCGAGGGCTGGGCGATGCGGATGTCGTCACCGGGCGCGGCGGGGGCGCGCGCCGCCCGGTTGACGACGCTGCCCTCGATGCGCGCCGCCACCGCGAGGCACAACGAGCCGGTCAAGGGCACCGCGCGGTGCGGCTGGCCCATCGAGAGCATGCGCACGGTGACGTCCATGTCCGCCGCCGCCATGCTCCCGCCCGACAGCGTCTTCGCCGCCCGCGGCCCCGAGACCAGCGCCACCTTGGGCACGCTCGCGACTCGCCCGGCCTGCTCCGGCGTCGCCGCGATCCCCATGCGCACGCTGGCGGCGCGGCGGATGGTCTCGAGCTTGTCCAGGAGGTCTCGATCGGCGCTCAGCGCGTCGGGCATCTCGGTGCCGCTCGCGCCCAGCGCCTCGGCCGGGACGAAGACGCAGGGGTTGGCGGCGTCGACCAGCGAGACCGTGAGGCGGCCGAGGCCCAGCGCCTCGAGCGTTTCGGCCGCGGCGCCGGTGGGCAACAGCTTGCCGGTGACGGCGCCGCCGGGGTCGAGGAACTCGAGCCGGATCGGCGCGCCGGGCCCGGCGACTCCGGGCAGGGCCAGCTCGCCGTCCACCGCCGCGAGGCCATCGTCCAACGGAAAGCGGGCGACGATGATCTTGTTCGTGTTGGTGTTGTGGATGCGGACCACCGCCGTATCGCCCGAGGCCGGGACCAGGCCCTCGTCGACGGCGAACGGCCCCATCGCCGAGGACATGTTGCCGCAGTTGGCGCTGTAGTCGACCACGGCGTCGGCAACCGCGACCTGGGCGAAGGTGTAGTCGACATCGGCGTCCGGGCGGCTCGGCGGCCCGACGACGCACACCTTCGACAGCGACGAGACGCCGCCGCCCATGCCGTCGAGCTGGCGGCCGTTGGGGTCGGGGCTGCCGATGGCGGCGAGGAAGATCGCGTCCCAGCGCGCGCGCTCCCGGGGCAGGTCCTGGGCGCGGAACACGATGGCGTTGCTGGTGCCGCCGCGCATGAACACGGCGCGCAGCTTGATCTGCTTCATGTCATCCCTCCCCCGTCGTCGTTTTGGCCTCGTGGGCCGCAGACCAAAAATTCTTCCAACCGCTAGTCGATCGAAGGGTCCGCATTTCGCCATACGATCGTTCGGATGGTATAGTCGCACCGGCTGCAGGGACAAGATGATCGTTGCGATTTAGACGAGGACCTTTGCAATCCGTTGCGGTTAACACCAATGAGCACCATTGACGCCCTTCGGAACCAGTTGGAAAAAGCTCGTAGAGAGCTTCTCGACCTTTCGACGCGAAACCGCCTGCTCAACACACCGCGTCATCGCAAGCGCTCGCGGTACCTGGAGATCGTCGACGAGCTGAGCGACGAAGTCCTCCGCATCTTAGTTCACCAGCCCAAGCGTATGGGCTTCAAGCCGGCGCGCGCAAGCGAGATGGCTGAGGACCAAGGCGGAATCGTAGAGGGCGACATGTTCAGCGATCTTGCGCCTCCGGAGGAAGAGGAGGCTGACGAGCGGGGCATCGCCGCACGGCATGCGGACATCTGGTTACAGACACGGATGACTCCCGAAGGGCTCCAAAAACGCCTTCTGCAGCTCTACTACGACGCTCGAACCGCTTACGAGGAACAGGGCGTCAATATCCTGTATCTCGCCCTCGGTATGCTGGAGTGGTACGAGGATTCATCCTCTGAGCAGTCCCGACACGCGCCTCTTGTCCTGATCCCGGTGCACTTCGATCGTGGGAGCGCGCTCCACCAGTTTCGACTGTCGTGGTCGGAACAGGAAATAGGCTCCAACCTTTCGCTGATCCAAAGGTTCAAGAATGACTTCGGTATAAATATTCCCGAAGTAGACGAGTTCGATGATCTATCATTCTCAAAGTATTGTCGAGATGTTGAAAAAGAAATTTCCAGTCAACGGCGCTTCGTGGTGCACCCGAATGATATAGTTCTCGGTTTTTTCTCATTTGCCAAATTTCTCATGTATCGTGATCTAGATCCAGCAAGCTGGCCTGAGGATGCGAACATAACCGAGCATGACTTGGTCAACGCAATGTTAGGCGACGGGTTCCGGGCCGAGCCGGCCGTGATCGGGGATGATGAGCCCATTGATCCGCACATAGGTCCTCGCGACATGGTGCATGTGGTCGACGCCGACAGCTCGCAGACAGTCGTGATCGAGGAAGTCAAGCGTGGCAGTAGCCTTGTCATTCAAGGACCGCCGGGAACGGGCAAGTCGCAGACCATCGCCAATCTCATCGCAGCAGGAGTCGCCGAAGGCAAAAAGGTTTTGTTCGTCGCAGAAAAAATGGCGGCACTCGATGTGGTCAGTCGGCGACTTGGTAATATCGACCTTGGCGACATGTGTCTGGAACTCCACAGCCGAAAAGCGAACAAGCGCGCTCTGCTCGACGATTTAGATCGAACGCTACAATTGGGCCGCCCCAAGATAGGAAACATCGACGATCTGGCGCCGCGCCTGAGTGCATTACGAGACCAGCTTAACGAGCATGCTACGCGCTTACACATGCCTTTGGCGCCATCCGATCAAACACCATACCGAATCATGGGACATTTAATCAGGCTTGGCCAGAATAGCGGCGGGCCTGTGGAATTCGTGCTGCCCGAGCCTGAGAGCTGGACGCGCCAAGAGTTTCGCGAGCGCCGAGGAGTAATCCACGACTTGTCACAAAGAATTGAGGAGATTGGGACGCCAGCCGACCATCCCTGGCGCGGAGTGGGCATCGAAGCCGTCCTGCCGGCAGACGTAGCTCGTGTAACCGACAAGATAGCTAACCTGGAGCCACGCATCGCTGCGCTGATCGCGGACGTCGAGCAACTGTCGGGACTGCTCGGGACTGTTGCGTCCGATAATTCCGCCAAGGGTATATCACTACTAGTCAATACCGCCCTGCGTGTCGCCGACGCGCCGGCAGAACTCGACGGTGAAGCGATCTGCAGCTCATCTTGGGGTGAGCGGAGAGACGCGATCAGAGATATCGTCGCCGCGGGAAAGGTCTTGGCAGACAGCCACTTGAAGTTAGAAGGGATCGTGGTGGAG
Organism: Pseudomonadota bacterium; assembly: GCA_022563655.1. Lineage (GTDB taxonomy): Bacteria > Pseudomonadota > Alphaproteobacteria > JAAXGF01 > JAAXGF01 > JADFMW01. Next base: position 7,221 of record JADFMW010000073.1, on the reverse strand, counting down.
GCTGCTTGGTCAACCGAGTTGGCTACCGCTCGGCGGGACATAGCGGCCTACGGTAGGTCTTGGTTCAGGTTGCTTTATGGTCGGTATCGTCAAGCCTTTGCCACGCTGCGGGGTATCCTCGGCGGGCAGCCCCCAAAGACGCTGGCCGAAAGACTACGCATCATCGATACCCTCATAACCGGGCAGAAAGCGGAGATTGCAGTTGCGGCCGACGATGCTCTTGGGGCTTCGGCCTTCGGAAAGCTTTGGCGTCAGGACAAGTCCGACTGGAAGCTACTTTACGCGATCGAGCAGTGGGATCACGAGAGTCACAGGCATCCAGTTCAACAGGATTTCCGAGTGATCGTGGCCCGTGTCGATGATCGCGACCGGGTTCGAAAACTTGCATCAGAAGTTGAGGCGCGCGTAGAGCCGTTAGTGGATGAATGCGGGGCGCTTTTTGCTGCTCTAAAGCTCGATACCCAGCAGGCATTTAGTGTTGATTCCGCCGAGGCCCTTCCCTTTGACCTCCTCGTCGATCGTTTGAAGGAATGGTCAATCCGGTCTGAGAACATAACCCAATGGATCACATACCGTACCCGCAGCAAAAGCGCCATCGAACATGGCTTGGCGCCAGTCGTCGAGCGCCTTTACGACGGGAGGCTCTCACCCGATAACGCCGTCGAAAGCTTTGAGATCGCGTACTACGAAGCACTGATGCGTGAGGTCTTCAAGCAGCAATCCGCCCTCGCAACGTTTGACGGTAAAGAACACAAGCGTTTCGTTAACATGTTCTGCAAGGACGATCGTGAGCGGATCGAGCTTGCGCGAGAGGAAGTCGTACTTGCCCATTATCAAGGTCTGCCACGCGGCGGTGCAGAAGTTGGGCAACTAGGGCTTTTGAACCGTGAGTTCAATAAGCGAAGGCGCCACCTCCCGATACGGCGGCTCATGAAAGAGGCGGGGCTCGCGATCCAGGCGATCAAGCCCGTATTCATGATGAGTCCTCTGTCGATCGCACAGTTCCTCGAGCCGGGCGCATTGCAATTCGACCTCTTGCTCATCGACGAGGCGAGTCAGGTGCGGCCAGTCGACGCGCTCGGCGCGGTGGCGAGGGCGGGCCAGATCGTGGTTGTTGGCGACGACAAACAGCTGCCGCCCACGCGCTTCTTCGAGAGGACCCTGGGCGATGAGGATTACGACGAGGAGGTTGGCGGTCTATGGTCAGCCGGCGACATCGAGAGCGTCCTCGGCCTCTGCACTGCCCAAGGAATACGCCAGCGCATGTTGCGCTGGCATTACCGGAGCCGACACCCTTCTTTGGTCGCAGTTTCAAATCACGAGTTCTACGACGGCCGCCTTTTCGTAATCCCTAGCCCCTACTCCGATGAGTCCGACCTGGGCTTGCACTTCCATTACTTGCCGGAGGGAGTGTTCGACCGCGGCGGCACTGCCACCAATCGGGTCGAGGCAAAGGCGATAGCGCGCTCGGTGATCGACCATGCCCGGCAGTGTCCCGACCTGTCGCTAGGCGTCGGCTGCTTTTCGATCCGACAAAGAGACGCGATCCTAGATGAACTGGAGCATCTGTGGCGCTCCGAAAGGGATGTGCAAGATTTCTTCGCTCTGGGCGGGCCAGAGCCCTTCTTCGTGAAGAACCTTGAAAACATCCAAGGTGACGAACGGGATGTGATTTTCATTTCGGTCGGCTACGCCAAGAACCGAAGCGGCTACATGGCGATGACCTTTGGTCCCGTGAGCACTGAGGGTGGGGAGCGTCGCCTCAACGTACTGATCACACGGGCGCGCCGACGCTGTGAGGTATTCTCCTCGATTACCGCCGACGACATCGACTTGCACCGCGGCCGCAGCCGCGGTGTTGCCGCCCTCAAGACCTTCTTGCAATACGCTCAGACCCGCATACTAGGTGTCGCAGTGGCGACTGGTGCTGAGTTCGACTCGCCCTTCGAAGAAGAAGTGGCCAAGGCGCTGTCAGCCCTCGGTTACGAGGTCGATAGCCAGATCGGTATCGCTGGCTTCTTCGTAGACCTAGCGGTCCGCGACCCCGATAGATCAGGCCGCTACCTAATCGGGATCGAATGCGACGGGGCCGCATATCACAGCGCACGCTCGGCGCGGGATCGCGATCGGCTCCGTCAGCAAGTACTGGAGGATCACGGATGGATCATTCACCGGATTTGGAGCACCGACTGGTTCCAGCGCCCAGAGGAGCAATTACGCAAGACCAAGGCCGCTATCGAGGCCGTAAAAGCTAAATGGGCGAAACGAGATGCAGGCTTGATTCATGATCGTCCCGCGGACGCTTCAAGGAAGAAACCGAGAAAAGTCGCGCGCACGGTTACGAATACTGTGGACAATGCTCCTGCCGAAGAAGTGCCAAACTGGGAGCCATACCTCGAAGCGGAGTTCACCATTTTTTGGAGCAAAGAGCCTCACCTGATTCGCATAGAGAAGATGGCCGATATCGTGACCAAAGTGGTTAAAATTGAAGGCCCAATCCATTCTGCGGAGATCGCACGTCGCATTGCGAACCTTTGTGGCTTGAGGCGAACTGGTAACCGGATAGTAGCAGCCGTAAACAAGGGAATTTCCAGGGCCGTGAAGCGCGGGGGCCTTATGAGCGAAGGAAGTTTCTATAGCCCCATCGGCGACAAGGAAACTGTGTTCAGGGACAGGACCGACGTCAACTCATCGACCTTGCGGAAGGCTGAAATGCTTCCCCCTTCGGAAATACGCGTTGCCCTACTCATCTATGCTCGAAGGAAATTTCGGGGTCACCCGCGAAGAGGCCGTAACACTGGTGAGCAGGCTTTTCGGCTTCAAGGCTACGAGCAAGCAATTGTATGAAATCATCGATCGTGAAGTCGATACGCTCGTCGAAAATGACGTTGTCGTTGACAACGCCGGAGTACTTCGAGCGACGTAACAGGCTCCCGCACTTATTCACTCTGTTTCATGGCCGCGCTGGCGCCGGCGATGCGGCCGAACACAACGCCCGAGGTCAGGCCCGAGCCGCCGGGGTAGTTCGAGTGGAACAGCCCGCCGACCATCTCGCCGCAAGCGTAGAGACCGGGGATCGGCCGCCAGTCGGTGCCGATCACCCGGGCCCGCTCGTCGACCTTGAGCCCGCCGAAGCTGAAGGTAATGCCGCCGGTCACCGGGTAGGCGAGATAAGGCGGCGTATCGAGCCGCTGGGCCCAGTTCGACTTCGGCGGCTCGATCCCCTTCGCCGCCATGCCATCGCATTCGCCGGGGTCGAAGCGGCCGCGGCCGGCCGCCCGGTTGTACGCCTCGATCGTCTCGAGCGCCGTCGCGCGGTCGAGGTCGAGCCGCTCGACCAGACGCTCCAGGGTGTCGGCGGTGACGGGCTCGCTGGTCGCGTAGCGCGGCTCGAGCAAGTGGCGAACCTTGGCATCGAAAATCTGATACGCGATGCTCTCCGGCTGATTGAGGATGACGCCGCCGAACCGGGCGTAGGTGAAGAACTGCTGGTCCTCGCCCTCGTCGACGAAGCGCCGCCCGAGCTTGTTGAGCATCAGGCCGTAGGGATACGAGAGGCGGTTGGTCTTGTCGGTGAGTTCGCGGTCGCCGTAGGCGGGCGCCTCGGCGTTGATCGGCGTCGCGTGGCAGCCGCTCCACTGGCCGTGGGCAAGGGCGCCGATGTCGAGCGCCATGCGCAGGCCGTCGCCCTGGTTGTGCTTGGTGCCCCGCACCTTGGCGTGGTCCCAGGGCGGTCCGAGATATTGGGCGCGCCACGCCTGGTTGGCCTCGAATCCGCCGCACGCGAGCACCACCGACCGGCCCGTGATCTCGGCACCGCCGCCGGGCCCCTTGGCGACGACGCCGGCGACGCGGCCGCCGCCGTTGCACAAGAGCTTCCACGCGCCGGTTTCGTAACGGATTTCGACGCCCCGCCTGGCCACGATCTCGAACCAGCTCCTGGACAGGCCGACCCCTTCGTGCTTGGCGCGCACGATGGCGCCCTTGGGCCACTTGATGACGTTGCCGACCATCACCCCGCCGAGCGAGACGGCGGGTTCCATCTCGATGCCCTGCGCGACCATCCAGCACACGGTGTCGAACGAGTTGGAGATCAAGACCTCGGCCAACTCGCGGTCGGTGCGCCCGTTCGTGATGCGCAGCAGGTCGGCCCAGAAGGCGTCCCTGGGGTAGGGTTCGACCCCCTCGGGGAAGCCGGCAAGCTCGTTCGCATCGGGCACCACGCGCAGCAGATCCTCGATGGTGTCGAAGGCGAAGCGGAACATGCCGCCGCTGTAATGGGTGTTGCCGCCGCGCATCTCGCGCGGCGCCTTTTCCAGCACCACGACGCGCTCGGCGCCCGCCTCGCGGGCCGAGACGCTGGCCGCGAGCGCCGCGTTGCCCGCTCCAACCACGACCACGTCGTAATCCGCCACGGCGCTTCCCTCCTCGGCCGGTCGGTGCGCTTCACAAACATGCGCATCCGAGAAGCCAACTTCGGGACACGCGAGCATGTTCTGCTGTCGGTGTACGGAGCGCAACCTTAGCACACCGGCATCCCTCACGCCCACGCGGCGGACGGGCGCGCGTCGGCCTCTCAATCGAGCGCGTCGTGGATGAGCACCTCAGCGGCCTTGCGGGCTTGCCTCGCCGGATCAACCTTGCCGGTGACATGGGTGAGCACGATCGCCCCCTCCCTCAGCAACATCAGCCCCTGGGCCAGTTCCACGGGATTCCGGGCGCCTGCGGCAGTCGCGAGGTCACGGATGTATCCGAACACGAGGCGCTTGTGTTCGGCGGCGGTGGCGTGGATCGGATCATCGTACCGGGCGAACTCCGCCGTGGCGTTGATGAACATGCAGCCGGAGCATTCCTGGCTGTTAAACCAATCCTCTACCGCATCGAAAATCGCCACGAGGCGTTCGCGGGGCGTCCGGCCGCGGCGTTCGACCGTCCGCATGAACCAGTTTCGAAACTCCTCGTCACGTCGGTGCAGCGCGGCGAGGATGAGCTCGTCCTTCGACTTGAAATGGTTGTAAAGCGTCATCTTCGCGACCCCCGACTCGGCGAGAATCTTGTCGATTCCGGTCGCGTGATAGCCGTCCCGGTAGAACAGCTTGAGCGCGGTGTTGATTAGATGATCCCGTCGATTTGAGGCCATGTTCAGCGATCCTTTCCAGCCGTCCAGAACAAACCTGTCTGTACATATTGTTGCGCGGTCCCGAACCGCTCTGGACGTTCCCGTGCTGTTTCTTGGGGTTCCCCAAACGTGTCTTAATATATACAACGTAGCATCCGAGGCCAGCCTTTTCAAGAGCTCGTCTGCCGCCGTGGAAACGGCCTGGGTTCGGTTCATGGGGTTGACAATACGGACAGGTCTGTCTATATACATTGACGGAGAGCTCTGGGCACCGTCCGGGCGCCGGAGCGACCCGAACCAGAAGTCAAAGGTCGATGACCTGCCCGGACCGAGTGACAGGAGGAGACGACAATGAGAGCGCTATCGCGAACCATACGAACACTCGCAGCGGTTGTTGCACTGCTCCTCTCCGCGGCCCCTGCCAATGCCCAGCAGGTCTGCCTGTTGCACGGCACGGCCGTCGCCCAGCTCGCGAGCCAGCACAGTGAGCAGGCGGTCGGTCGTGGTCTCATTGGGGACGGACAAGCGGTGGTCGAGATCTTCGTCAGCGAGGTCGGCACGTGGACCGCTGTGGTAACCGACACCCAGGGCCGGAGCTGCGTCGTTGCCAGCGGTGTGAGCTGGGCCCAGGTGCCCCAGATCGTCGGCGATCCCTCCTGAACGGCAGTCAAGCCGACCAACGGGCGAAAGAACTGGTGATCGCTTCCGTGCTATGGAGCTTGCACGACGCGAGCCGCATCCGGAACAGGCGTCAGACCGTGATCCGTCAACTCGTGGCCCTCGGCGACCGCACCCTGGCCGATATCGGCGTCTCGCGCAGCGATATCAGCGCCGTCGTTAACGGCTTTCTCAAAGCCGATTCGCTTGTACCGGGGCGCGCTACCCAGCCGATCGTCACGCCGCCGGCACCCCCATCCACGCATCGGGCCGCGGCCAACGGGAGTGAGTTCGCGGCGGCCTGATGAGCAGGGCCTCGGTGGGCGGACCAGGCGAGCGCACCCAAGGCCGATGCGCGTGAGGCGGTGCGCTTGTCCGCCGCCCGCTCGCGTGTAACTCTGTGCCGGCCGCGGCGGCGCGATGGGGTAGGGCGGGGACCGCGCGCGGCGGAGGGGGCTCATGGCAGCCGACATCGATACCGAGAAGCGGCGCGCCGCCGAGCGCGGCCTCGAGTACGTCGAGGACGGCATGGTGCTCGGCCTCGGCACCGGCTCGACGGCGGCCCATGTCGTGCGCCTGCTGGGCGAGCGCGTCGGCGCGGGGCTCAAGGTGCGCGGCGTGCCCACGTCGCGCTCGACCCACGCCCTGGCCGAGGCGTGCGGCGTGCCGCTGGCGACGCTCGACGAGGTGACGCGCATCGACCTCACCATCGACGGCGCCGACGAGGTCGACCCGGAGCTCAGGGTGATCAAGGGCGGCGGCGGGGCGCTGCTGCGCGAGAAGATCGTCGCCTCGATCTCGGAGAAGCTCGTCATCGTCGTCGATTCGAGCAAGCTGGTCGAGCGCCTCGGCGCCTTTGACCTGCCGGTCGAGGTCACGCCGTACGCCCGGAAGGTCGCGTGCATCGCACTCGAGGCCACCGGGTGCAGCGCGCGGCTCAGGCTTGGCGGCGACGGCGTACCGTTCGTCACCGACGAGGGCAACTCGCTCGTCGACTGCGCCTACGGCGCGATCGACCACCCGCGTGCGCTGGCGAACCGCCTCAACGCCATCGTCGGCGTCGTCGAGCACGGCCTGTTCCTCGACATGGCCGACATCGTCGTCGTCGGCCGCGCCGGCGGCGCCGAGGTCATCGAGCGCGCCACCCATCCGCACGGGACGTGAGCGGGGCGTGAGCGGGGCCTGATACGCGCAGCCCACGTTGCCGCGCGCCCCGCCGTCGGCTACGGTTGACTGGGCGCGGCCCTCCGGAGAGCGGAAATGTCGCCTTCATGTCACCGGAAACTTGGTTTCGAGCCATGTGGAAGCTGACCGCGGCGCGTCGCGTCTCGGTGTACCCGGCGGTCCTCCTGGGTCTCGCGCTGGTTTCATGGTCGGCCCGCTCGCAAGACCCGTGCACGGCGCCAGAGGCGGTGTGCGCCGCGCGGGATGCGGTGTTCGCCATC
>JADFMW010000072.1 GCA_022563655.1 Pseudomonadota bacterium | reverse complement strand
CTTGTTTGCCGCGGCCTCGAGGCAGTCGAGGTAGTGGCGGAAGTCGGGTTCGCCGAAAAACGTCGGCTGGCGGTTGTTGCCGCGTTGGATGACGTGCTGGGGAACGTCGGCGAGGTTGAAGCGCGGCGGGCGAGGCATGGGCGGTCCTTCGTCGCTCGGACGTTTGGCCGGGGCATGTCGGCATTACGCCGACCGGAATTGCACTCCGACCCCAATTATGCGGCAATCCTCCAATAAATGCACTCCGACCCCAATTATCTCTCCGCGTGGCCCTACTTTCTCTCGGCCGCGGTCCTCGCGGCCCCCGCGGCGGACGTCAACCAGGCACTCAGCGACTACAAACTTAGGATGGAGAGGGTAGCGAGCGGCTAGAGCGACTGCGTGCACAGCTTGACAATAGCTCAATCACTATGGACGAACGGCAATTCGTCGAAGCCGATATCGATCGTTTCACCAAACCGCGCGATCTTCTCCACGCAATGCCGACGTGGCCCTTCAGCAGTGCCGACAGCCTCATGTACGGTATCGTCACGCTCGGCAATGGGGTCGTATCCGTGCAGGGGCTTCTGAACTACCTGGGAGTCAGTTTGATCCGCTAAGCCCATTCGAGGCCGGCAGGGATAGCCGGCGATCGTAGGCAGGGATGCGACGCCGGGGCTCGCGCCGCGTCCGTCACATGGGTCCGTCGAGCACGCCGGCGAGGCCCAGCAACGCGGGCTCGGCGGCGGTGACGAGGTAGGTCGGGATCGCCGCGAGATAGGCGCCGAGACGGCCCTTGGCCTCGAAGCGGCGGCGGAAGCGCGGGGCGTCGAACGCCGGTCCCATCCTGGGCACGATGCCGCCGGCGATATAGACCCCGCCGCGGGCGCCGAGGGTGAGCGCGAGGTCTCCCGCCGCCGCGCCGAGCAGGCCGCAGAACGTCTCGACCGCGGCGATCGAATGGGGGCACGACTTCGCCCGCGCCCGCGCCGTAATCTCCGGTGCCGTCGGCGTATCGGCGTCGTCGGCGGGCGCCGCGCCGGCGATCTCGGCGAGCGCCCGATAGAGGTTGACCAGGCCGGGCCCCGACAACGCGCGCTCGAGCGAGACGTGGCCGAAGCGCCGGCGCAGCCGCTCCAGGATTGCGGGTTCGGGATCGTCCCCGGGCGCCAGGTCGACGTGGCCGCCCTCGCCGGCGAGCGCCGTCCAGCCGCCTGCCTGCGCGAAGCCGAGGCTTCGCTTCGGCGAAGGCTGGTCGCCGGCGGGAACCAATCCGGAGACGCCGAGGCCGGTGCCCGGCCCCAACACTCCCATGGGCGCGCGGGGAACGGGCGAGCCGCCGCCCACCTGGCGCCGATCGTCATCGCCGAGACGGGGCAGCGACAGGGCGACGGCGGTGAAGTCGTTGATCACGACGAGGCGCTCGAGACCGAGGGCGCGGCGCAGCGCCTGGCGCGAGAAGCGCCACGGGTGGTTGGTCATCTCGACGCGGTCGTCGGCCACCGGCGCGGCGATCGCGACCGCCGCGCACGGCGGCGGCGCCTCGGCGCCGGCGCGGGTGAGCGCCGCGCGAATGGCCGCCTCGATGGTGGCGAACTCGGCGACCGGCAGCACCACCGGCGCCTCGGGCCGGGTCCCGTGGCGGACCAGCGCGAAGCGGGCGTTGGTGGCGCCGATGTCGGCGACCAGTCGGGGCCGCGACGGGCCGCCGGCCATGGCGTTCAGGCGGCCGCGCTGTAGCGGCGCAGGGCGTCGAGATAGGTGTTGCGCCACGCGGCCACGTCGTCGCGCCTGAGGCCTTCCATCAACGCCGCCCAGCGCTCGATCCGCTCCTCGATGGGCATCGTGAGCGCGAGATGCAACGACTCGGCGACCCCAACCGAATCGTAGGGATTGACGATGAGAGCGGCGTCGAGCTGGCGCGCCGCGCCCGAGAACTGCGACAGCACGAGGACGCCGGGGTCGTCGGGGTCCTGGGCGGCGACGTACTCCTTGGCGACCAGGTTCATGCCGTCGCGGAGGGGGGTGACCATCCCGACGCGGCTGCCGCGGAACAGGCCCGCCAGCGCGCGTCGGCTGAACGACTTGTTGAGGTAACGGATGGGCACCCAGTCGAACTCGGCGAAACGGCCGTTTATGTGTCCCGCGACGGCCTCGAGCGCGCGGCGGATGTCGGCGTACTCCGGCACCTCGCCGCGCGTCGGCGGCGCGATCTGGAGCAGGCTGACGGCGCCGCGCATCGCCGGGTAGGTTTCGAGCATCTGTTCGAACGCCTGCAAGCGCTCGACCAGGCCCTTGGTGTAGTCGAGCCGGTCGACGCCGATGACCAGTTGACGGTCGCCCATGCTGCTCTTGAGGCGCTTGATCTGGCGCTGGACCTCGGCCTTCGCGGGCAGCGCGGCGAAGTCGTCGGTATCGATGCCGATCGGGAACGTGCCGGCGCGCGTCGTCCGGCCGAAGGCGCGGACCGTGCCGTCCGGGTCCACGCTTCCGCCCACCTCGCGCTCGACGTAGTCGTGAAAAGCGCGCAGGTCGCCGTCGGTCTGGAAGCCGACGAGGTCGTACGCGAACAGCGTCCGCAACAGCTCCTGGTGATAGGGAAGCGCGACCAGCACCTCGCTGGCCGGGAACGGGATGTGCAGGAAGAAGCCCACCGGCGCCCGGCAGCCGTGGCGGGCGAGCGCCTCCCCGAAGGGGATCAGGTGATAGTCGTGGACCCAGATCAGATCGTCCTCGCCGACCAGCGGGACGAGCTGGCGGGCGAGCCGGTCGTTGACCCTGAGATAGCCGTCGAAGCACCGCCGGTCGAAGGCGGTGAGGTCGAGACGGTAATGAAACAGCGGCCACAGCGTGCGGTTGGCGAAGCCGTTGTAGTACTCGTTGTGGTCGTCGCTGGTGAGGTCGGCGAGGGCGTACGTGATCCGGCCGACCTTGACCACGGTCGGCTCGACCGCCGCCGTTTGCACGACCTCGCCGCTCCAGCCGAACCAGATACCGCCGCTCTCGCGCAGCGCCGAGAGCACCGCCACGGCCAGTCCCCCCGCCGATGTCTTGCCCTTGATCGGCGCCACCCGGTTCGAGACCACGATCAGGCGGCTCACAGCGCCTCCTCCCACGACCGGCTCAGCCGCATGGCGCAGTGGATCAGGCCGACCTGCGAGTAGGTTTGGGGAAAATTGCCCCACAGCTCGTTCGAGGATGGGTCGACGTCTTCGGACAGCAGCCCGAGGGGATTGCGGCAGGCGAGCACGCTCTCGAACATCTCTCGCGCTTCCTCGTTGCGGCCGATGGCCGCGAGCGCATCGATAAACCAAAACGTGCAGATCGTGAAGGCGTTTTCCGGCGTGCCGAAGTCGTCCGGCGCGTCGTAGCGCATCAAGTGGTTGCCGCGTCTGAGCCGTCGCTCGACGGCCTCGACCGTGGCGACGAAGCGCGGATCGTCGGCGTCGAGAAAGCCGATCTCGGCCATCAGCAGGAGGCTCGCGTCGACGTCGGTGCCGCCGAAGGAGCCGACGAAGCTGTTGACGTCGGCGTTCCACGCCTGGCCCAGCAACGCCTCGCGGATCGTCTTGGCCCGCGCCCGCCAATGGCGGCTGCGCGCGGGCAGCTCGAGACGGGTGGCGATCTTGGCCAGACGGTCGCAGGCCGCCCAGCACATGAGTACCGAGTAGGTATGAACGCGCGCCCGTCCCCTCAGCTCCCACAATCCCGCGTCGGGCTTGTCGTGCAACTCGAAGGCGCGGTCGCCGACCGCCTCGAGGTGGCGGAATATGTCGACGCCGGCGGGCCGGAACAGGCGTTCGTCGAAGAACGCCTGGCACGCCGCGAGCACCACGTGGCCGTAAACGTCGTGCTGGTGATGCTCGTGCGCTTGGTTGCCCACGCGCACCGGTCCCATGCCCCGGTAGCCGGGCAGGGTGTCGACCTGGCGCTCGGGCAGCCGCCGTTCGAGCGCGATGCCGTAAACCGGCTGCAGGCGCCCGCGATCCGCGGTGCCGACGATGTTGGTGAGATAGCGCAGGTAGTCCTCCATCGTGATCACGGCGCCCAGACGGTTGAGCGCGCGCACGACGAAGAAGGAGTCGCGCAGCCAGCAGTACCGGTAGTCCCAGTTGCGCCCGCTGTCCGCGGACTCGGGAATCGAGGTCGTCATCGCCGCGATGATGCCGCCGGTCTCCTCGAAGCTGCATAGCTTGAGCGTGATGGCGGCGCGGATCACCGCGCTCTGCCACTCGAGCGGCAGGGCCAGCGTGCGCGACCAGCGGCGCCAGTACTCGACGGTGTTCTCGAGGAACTCGCGGCCCGTTTCGATGATCGGCCGGGTGAGCGATTCGTCGGGCCCGAGGATCAGCGTGAGCGGCTCCTCGAGGAAGAACGGCGTCTCGTCGAGCACGAAGGCGAGCGGCGCGTTGGTCGTCAGCCGCAGGGTGATCGGCGGGCTGATATAGCGGATGTGGTTGCTGCCGCGCGTGATCTCGGGCCTGTGGGCGCCATAGCCGTGGGCCGGCCTGAGCACCATGCGCACCCGCGGCTCGCCGGACAGCGGTCGAACGATGCGCACGATCGTCGTCGGCCGGAACATGCGGCCGAGCTGCATGAAGCGCGGCGCGAAGTCGGTGATCTCCACCGCTCCGCCGGCCTTGTCGTAAAGCCGGGTGACGAGAACGGCGGTGTTCTTGATGTACTCCTGCTCGCTGCGGACCCGGTCGATGAGCTCGACCTTGTAGATCCCCGGTGCTCCCGGGTCGGTGTGGGCACCGTTCAACAACTGGCAGAAAATGGGATCGCCGTCGAAGCGCGGCAAACAGCACCAAACGATGTTGCCGATATCGTCGATGAGCGCCCCGAAGGCGCAGTTGCCGATCACCCCGAGGTCGAGGCTGCTCAACGTTCGCTCCCCGCCGCCGGGTTGTTCTTTGCATCGATGGCGATCGCCTCCGGCACCCTCGCGAGCCAGGTTAGCAGCGCGCCCACCGAAGCGATGCGCCAGCGCGCCATCGTCTTCGCGCCGTCGCCGACGCGCACCGTCACCCCGCCGTGGCGGTTGACGGCGGCGAAGCCGTCCTCGTCGGTGACGTCGTCGCCGAAGAACGCCGGGGTTCGACCGGCGAACGGCGGCTCGGCGAGGAAAGCCTCGATCGCGGTGCCCTTGTCGGTGCCGTCGGACTTGATCTCGTAAATCATTTTACCTTCGAGCAGGTGCAGCCCGCCGCCGCTCGCCGCCAGGGCCTCGTCGGCGGCGCGGAGGCAGTCCGCCTGACGCTCCGGCGCATCGCGGTAGTGTAGCGCGAGCGACAGCCCTTTGTCCTCAAGCAACACCCCCGGCACCCTGGCGGCGAAGGCTCGCAGCCGCTGGCGCACGACGGCGATCTCAGCGGTGATCTCGGCGGCCGGCTCTTGGGCGCGCGCGATCGTGCCGTCGGCGCGCCGCCGCTCCAGGCCGTGCAGGCCGGCGGCGGGCAGGACCAGCGGCGTCAGCAGATCGTCGAGTTGGGCCAGTGTGCGCCCGCTCACCAGCGCCACCGCGCCGCCGAGCGCCTCGTCGAGCGCCGCGAGGGTGGGGCGCAGCCTGGGGTCGATGCTCACGCCGCAGGGCGTGGCGGCGATATGGGCAAGGGTGCCGTCGAAGTCGAGAAACAGCGCCCAGTCCGCGCGCGGCGTCGGAAGCGGGGTCGTGGTCCGGCTCATGACGGCAGCAGGCGGGACCGGCGCGGAAAACGGGAAATCGGCGGGCATATCAGCATCGCGGCCAGCAGACGAGGAGATTGGCAACGTACCCCAGCCATACCCGCGCGGCGGTGTCCGAGATCACCACTCTCTCGGCCGGGCGCGGGCGCGACGACGGGTGACGAGCGCATTCCTTGTTCCACGAAAACCCTTTCTCGTTTCTTAAGGGGAGCCCCGCGGCGCCTCGGCGGCGCCGAGATGGGGGACGATGTCGCGGCGCATCAGCCACCACAGCAGCACCAGCCCCGGCAGCGCCGCGACGGTCGTGAACAGGAAGAACGGCACCCAGCCCATGGTCTCCGCGAACGCGCCCCCCGACGATGCGAGCACCGTCCGCGGCACCGCCATCAGCGACGACAACAGCGCATACTGGGTCGCGGTGTAGGCAACGTTGCACAGGCTCGAGAGATAGGCGACGAAAGCCGCCGAGCCCATGCCGCCGGTGACGTTCTCGATGCCGATGGTGGCGATCAGGAACGCGACGTCGTGGCCGACCACGGCTTGCGCCGCGTACATCAGGTTCGAGAGCATCTGCGCAATGCCGCAGACCATCAGCGCCTTCATGACGCCGAGCCGGTAGACGAAGAAGCCGCCGAGGAACACGCCGATGAGCGTCGCCCCCAGACCGAAGATCTTGCTCACGTTGGCGATCTCGATCTTGGTGAATCCCATGGCGATGTAGAACGGCCCCGCCATGACCCCGGCGATGGCGTCGCCGACCTTGTAGAGCACCACGAACAGAAGGATCAGCGCCCAGCCTTCGCGCCGCATGAATTCGGCGAACGGCTCGGCCAAGGCTTCCTTGACTGCGCTTTGTAACGCGACCGCCTTGCGCCCCATCGCCAGCCCCGCCGCGACCGCGCGCCGCGGCTCTCGCGTCATGATCACCGCCGCGACGCCGACGAGGACGAAGGCGGCCATCGCCGAATAGGCCAGGCTCCAGCCGCCGTAGCTCGCCGCATAGAGCGCGCCGGCGCCCGAGACGAGCATGCCGCCGCGGTAGCCATACTGGGTCGCGGCGGCGCCCACGCCTTGTTCGTGCTCCTCGAGAAGTTCGATGCGGAAGGCGTCGATCACGATGTCCTGGCTCGCCGAGCAGAAGGCGACGACGAGCGCGAGCAGCGCGGTGAGCGCGGGGTTCGCGGCCGGGTCGCTGTGGCCGAGCGCGAGCAACGAGGCGATCAGGGCGGCTTGCGTCGCGAGCGCCCAGCTTCTCCGGCGCCCAAGCCAGCGCGTGAGCCACGGCAGCGGCGCGCGGTCCATCGCCGGCGCCCACAGGAACTTGAGGTTGTAGGCGATGCCGACCAGCGCGAACAGGCCGATCGCGGTGAGCGACACATTCGATTCTTTGAGCCAGATGCCGAGCGTGGCGCCGGTGAGCGCGAGCGGCAGGCCGCTCGAGAATCCCATGAAGAAGATCGCGACCACCCGCGGATCGCGGTAGATGGCAACGGCATCGAGCCAGCGGCGCATTCGCGATCCCTGGGTTTGCGGCGCGCGGCAGTCTAGGGGCCGGGCCGGTCGTTGTACAGCGCCGCCGAGTGAGTTCCACTCCTAACTCCACTCCTAAATTCCACTCCGACACCAATTTCTTCCCAATTTGTTCGATTTCTGGGCGCGCGGCGCGGCGGCCAAGGGGCTTGCGCCGGGCTGCGCGGCGGGCGAAGATCGGGCGCGGGGGGATACAAGGGCCGAAAGGAGCTTGGCCGTGGCGAACGATCGAGCGAAGGGCGCCCGCTGGGCGCGGCGCGTCGTTTGGGTGGCGGCGGTGGTGCTGCCGCTCGCCGCCGGCGCCGCGCGCGTGCTCAGCCACGACTGGCGCACCGCGCCGCGCCACTCGATCGGCCACGACTGGCGCACGGCGTCCCGCGAGTCGATCGGCATCGCGCCCGACCCCGCGACCACGCCCGAGGCCGTCGTCCAGGTCTACGCCGCCCGCGCCTTCGGCTGGCGCGGCGTGTTCGGATCGCACAGCTGGATCGCGGTCAAGCCCGAGGGCGCGCCCGCCTTCACCGTCTACGAGGTCGTCGGCTGGCACGTGCTGCGGGGGCAGTCGGCGCTGCGCCGCAGCCAGCGCGCGCCCGACGGCCTGTGGTACGGCAACCGGCCCGAGATTCTCGCCGAGTTGCGCGGCGACGGCGTCGACGAGGTGATCGCGCGCATCGAGCGCGCCGTGCTCGCCTACCCCTACGCCGAGAGCTACGCCGTGTGGCCCGGCCCCAACAGCAACACGTTCACCGCCTTCGTCGCCCGCGAGGTGCCCGAGCTGCGCCTCGACCTGCCGCCCACGGCGATCGGCAAGGACTACTTGGTGAACGGATCGGTCTTCGCCCGCGCGCCCAGCGGCACCGGCTATCAGGTCTCGCTCTTCGGCCTGCTCGGCGTGCTGGCGGCGGTCGAGGAGGGGCTCGAGATCAACGTGCTCGGTCTCACCTTCGGCATCGATTTCACCCAGCCCGCGCTCAAGCTGCCGGGCTTCGGCCGGCTCGGCCTTTCCCGCAACGCCGACGATGAGCCGCCAGCCGACGGCTGATAGCTAGAGATTACTCCCCCTCGGCGTGGGCGCCGTACTTGGCGAGCACCTGGTCGGCGAGGCGGCCGGTGAGCTCGGTGAGGTGGGCGTAGGCGAAGGTGTACCAGCCGACGCCGAGGGTCAGCGAGCGCAGCTCGACGATCAGTTCGTGCAACTCGGCCTGCGGCATGTAGGCCTCGACCTCGTCCCAGCCGTTCCAGCCCTCCTTGGCGAGGAAGCCGAGGATCTGCCCGCGGCGGCCGCTGATCAGCCCGTGCACCTTGGCCGTGGCCTCGTTGGGCACCATGATGTTGACCTGATAGATCGGCTCGAGCAGCACCGGGGAGCACTTGGGCATCGCCTCGGTCATCGCCACCCGCGCCGCCAGCTTGAACGACTGGTCGTTGCTGTCGACGGTGTGGTAGGAGCCGTCGGTGAGCGTCACCGAGACGTCGACCACGGGAAAGCCCAGCGGCCCCTTCCGAAGGTACTCGCGCACCCCGGTCTCGACCGAGGGGATGTACTGCCGCGGCACGTTGCCGCCCACGACGCGCTGGTGGAACTCGGAGCCCGTGCCGCGCGGCAGCGGCTTGATGTCGAGGTGGACGTCGCCGAACATGCCGTGGCCGCCGGTCTGGCGCTTGAAGCGCCCGTGCTGCGAGATGCCCTTGCGGATCGCCTCTTTGTAGGCCACCTTGGGCGACTGGGTCTTGATCTCCAGGTTGTACTTGTTGCGCAGCCGCGCGACCGAGACCTGGAGGTGGATTTCGCCCTGGCCCCACAGCACGAACTCCTGGGTGTCGGGGTTCTGCTCGACCGACAGCGACGGGTCCTCCTCGATCACCTTGGCGATCGCGGTCGAGAGCTTGACCTCGTCGTCGCGCTTCTCGGCCGTGATCGCGAGCGCGTAAACGGGCGGTGGCGTCGCGGCGCGCGGCAGCTCCTCTTCGGGGGGCTTGGCGCCCTTGACCAGGGTGTCGCCGGTGCCGATGCCCTCGAGCCGGCCGAGGGCGACGACGTCGCCGACCTCGGCCGCGCCGAGCTTGGTCTGCTGGGCGCCCATCATGCGGTAGACGCCGGCGGCGCGCGTGCCGTTGAGCACCACGCCGTCGGGCAGGCTCCCGCGCCAGACGCGCACCAGCGAGAGCTTGCCGCCGTGCGGCGTCAGATAGGTCTTGAGCACTTGCGCCAACGGCTCGCCGTTGGCCGCATCGAGGCCGCGCCCCGCGGCGGTGGCGGCGGCCGCGGGAACGAGATGCGCCATGTGATCGAGCAGGCGGCGCACGCCGTGGTCCTGCTCGGCGCCGCCGAGGAACACCGGCACCACTTTGTTGGCGGCGACCTCGGTCTTGAGATACTCCCCGACCTCTTGCCGCGACGGCACCTCGTCCTCGAGCAGCGTCTCGAGCAGCGCGTCGTCGAAGTCGGCGAGCGATTCGAGCAACTCGGTGCGCGCCGAGTGCTCGCGGTCCTTCACCGAATCGGGAACTTCGACCTGCTCGGACGCCGCGCCGCCCTTGTATGCGTAGGCCTGCTCGCCGATCAGGTCGACGTAGCCGGTGATGGTGTCGCCGTCGCGGATCGGCACCTGGTGCAGCACCAGCGGCCGGCCCGAGATCGCCCGCATCGCCGGAATGAGGTCGCGCATCTGCACGTGGGCGCGATCGATCTTGTTGATGAATAGCAGGTGCGGGATGTCGTGGTCGTCGAGAAAGCGGAAGATCGGCGCCAGCATCAACACCCGGGCGGGGTCCGGCTCGCACACCACCAGCGCGGCGTCGGCGCCGATCAGCGCATTCTGCGCCTCGATCGCGAATTCGATCGAGCCGGGGCAGTCGAGAAAGGTGAAGGCGACGCCGTTGTGCTCGGCCGCCGCGGCCGAGACCTCGGTGCTCATCCCCCGCTCACGCGCCTCGGCGGCGCTGTCGCCGACGGTGCTGCCGTCCTTCACGTTCCCCTTGCGCGTGATCGCGCCGGTGACGAACAGCAGGCTCTCGAGAAGCGTCGTCTTGCCGCTCAGCGAGGGGCCGACGATGGCTACCGTACGCTTGTCGCTCATGTATCCTCCCCAACGGTGTCGCGCTTTGCCGGCGGGCCTCGTCCGGCGCGCCGCGAGTTGCGCCCGCCGCATCGGCGTGCGGCGGCGAAGGCGTTATCTTCGCCCAACCTTGGCGAAAACGCGAGTCCCGGTCGCGTCGGTTCGGCCGCCAGGTTCGCAACAAGCCCGGTCGCCGCGCCGAGGCCCTTGTGCCAGTATGGCGCACTCTATATCCAGCGGGGGAGACGAACGGCGATGAGCATCTGGGGCAAGGTCATCGGCGGCGCCGCGGGGTTCGCGCTAGGCGGCCCGCTCGGCGCGCTGC
>JADFMW010000071.1 GCA_022563655.1 Pseudomonadota bacterium | reverse complement strand
CTTCACGGCGATCGCCAGGGTCTCGAAGACCTCGCCGAGGCCCGCGACGGCCCGGTCGACGATCGGCTCGGGGGCGTACGAGCGCAGGAACCCGGCCTCGCCCTCGATGGCGTCGGCGGCGCCCTTGAACCCTTCGCGCGCCAGGCTCGCCGCGATCAACCCGTTCATCGCCGCGTGGCCGATCTGGAAGCCCTTGTTCCAGGCGCCGCTGGCGACGAATTGCAGCGATCCCGCCGCTTGGCTCAGGCAAATGCCGAATGCGCTCGCCACCTCCGTGGCTTCCAGCCCGAATACGCGCGCCGCCGCCGCCGCCGCCCCGAATGCGCCGCACGTCGCCGTCGGGTGAAACCCGCGCACGTAATGATCCTTGGGCACCAGCGCGAGGCTGAGCCGGATCTGCACCTCGTAGCCGGCGACGATGGCGCAGATCACCTCGCGGCCGTCGGCGCCGGCCATCTCGGCCGCCGCCAGCGCCGCGGGCACGATCGGCGCGCTAGGGTGGATCGAGCCCGCCGCGTGGGTGTCGTCGAAATCGAGCGAGTGGGCCAGCGCGCCGTTGAGCAGCGCCGCGCCCGGCGGTGCGAACCGCGCCCCGTCGCCGATCACGCTCGCCGCGCCGCGCGCGAGTCCGAGGCGCTCGACCGCGGCGAACAGGCTCGGCGTCGGAAC
Source organism: Pseudomonadota bacterium (assembly GCA_022563655.1). Classification (GTDB taxonomy): domain Bacteria; phylum Pseudomonadota; class Alphaproteobacteria; order JAAXGF01; family JAAXGF01; genus JADFMW01. The sequence continues at coordinate 9,994 of JADFMW010000071.1, read as the reverse complement.
GGCGTCGTGACGTGCCCGCACGGCGATGCCGACCATGTCCATGACCAGCGCCTTGGTGCGCTCGGCCACGGCCGCCGGCAGGCCGCCGTACGAGATATCGGCGACGAACTCCGACAGCTGGCGGGTGGCGTCGGTAACTTGGGTCATCGGTTCAATCCACTTGCGAAGGCCTTGCCCCGGGAAAACTACACCGCGCCGCCGGCGCGATCAACGCGCCGTCCGGAGTTGGGCGAAACGGTCCACAACGCCTTCCTGGATCGGAATCTTCGCGCGGACCCGTTATTGAGTTCCACTATTATCCGGAGACGGACAGCCCCTATGTCGAACTCCAATCGGGTTCGGGCGTCGCGGCCCGGGAGATGCAGGCTCCCGGCGTGCCACTTAGCCCCCCGCCGCAGCCTCGCCGACTTCTTGATCGGGGTGGGAGCGGTACCACAGGCTGTCGGCGGAGAAGTCTAGCTCCTTGGGCCACGACAACCAGTCGCCGTTACCGCCAATGGATAGGCGAGTGACAAAGAAATCCTTGTCGGCGAGGACCGCGAAGACGCCACTCTTCTTGATCGTCGGCGCAAAGTCCACGATCGAGCGGCTGCCATCGCCCCATTCTATCTCGACGGAATAATCCGGCCGCGCCTTGGCCGCCTTGATCGTCGCTAACATTACGCCAGTCCCTCAATCTTTCGCACCGGCTCGCCGCGCATACACCTGAACCAGTTTTCAAGCAATTCCGTCTGGATTGCACGTCCCCAACGGCGGATGCGGCCGACGTCCTGGCCCCTCAGATCTCCTTTCGATGTTAGCACCGATAGGTCCGCAATGGCGAATTTCGCTTTGAACCGGGCGTGCCGCGCGTGGAAATGCGGCGGATCGTGGTCCTCGTAAAACATCATGATAGTAATGCCGTGGAATTCCGAAATCGTCGGCATAGCCGTCTCTTTTATTATCCGCGCGCGCTCAGCGCCGCCAGTCGCGCAGGCGGCGGGCGGCCTCGGCCATGTCGTCGGTGGCGCCGGCGAAGCAGAAGCGGACGAAGGCGCCGCCGCGCTCGGCGTCGAAGTCGACCCCCGGCGTTATCGCCACGCCGGTCTCGGCCAGCATGCGCGAACAAAACTCACGGCTGTCGTTGGTCATGCGCGAGACGTCGGCGTAGATGTAGAACGCGCCGTCGGCCGGGGCCAGCGAATCGAACCCCGCCTTCGGCAGCTCGTCGAGCAGCAGCTCGCGGTTGCGGGCGTAGCGCGCGACGTTGGCGTCGAGCTCGTCGTAACAGTCGAAGGCGGCGACGGCGGCGTGCTGCGACAGCGTCGGCGGCGAGACGAACAAGTTCTGGGCCAGGCACTCGACCGCGCGCATCAGGTTCTCGGGCACGACCATCCAGCCGAGCCGCCAGCCGGTCATCGAGAAGTATTTCGAAAAGCTGTTGATGACGATCGCGTCGGCGTTGTGGGCGGCAGCGCTGAGCGCCTTCGCGCCATAGGCGATGCCGTGGTAGATCTCGTCCGAGATCAATCGGATTCCGCGCTCGTCGCAGTATCTCGCGAGGCCCGTCAGCTCGTCCGGCGCGAGCATCGTTCCCGCCGGGTTCGAGGGGCTCGCGACGATCAGTCCGTCGATCCTGCCCGCGGCCGCTTCGATGAGCTCGATGCTGGGCTGGAACCGGGTTGCGGGGCCGGCCTCGAGGATCACCGGCTCGATGTCGAGCGCGCCCAGGATGTGGCGATAGCCGGGATAGCCCGGCGCCGCCAGGGCCACCCGGTCGCCGGGATCGAAGGCGGCGAGGAAGGCGAGCACGAAAGCCCCCGACGCGCCGGTGGTGACGACGATCCGCTCGGGCGCGACGTCGAGGCCGTAGAACGCGCGATAGTGCCCCGCGATCGCGGCGCGCAGCTCCGGCAGGCCCAGCGCCTCGGTGTAGCCGAGCAGGTCGCGCCCAAGCGCCGCCCTGGCGGCTTCGACCACCGCGCCCGGCGCGCCGGTGCCGGGCTGGCCGACCTCGAGATGAACCACGTCGCCGCCCGCCGCCACGCGCTCGTTGGCGGCGCGCATCACCTCCATCACCAGGAACGGCGGGATTGCGCCACGGCGGGACGCCTTGAGCGCCATCGTTCTAATACTGCACCACTTCGGTGAGGCCGTTACCCCGCCGGTCGGTGCTGAAGACGCAGCTTCTTGCCGTACCCTTGAAGCCGTCGGGGCAGTAAACGGCGTTGACCCGGCCAAGCTCGGGCACCTCGCCCACGGTATAGCCGCGGCTGAGCAAGCCGTCGAGGCGCGCAGCTATCTCATGAGGTTCGTGGACGACCATGTCGGGGACGCCGACGTGGTGGAGCCGCGGCGCGGCCACCGCCTGCGGCAGCGTCAGACCGTCGATCAGCGTGCGCGCCATGACCTCGATCAACGCCATGGGAACCGCCGCCCCGCCCGAGGCGGCCGCGGCGAACACCAGTTCGCGGCTCTTTTGATCGACGATCAGGATCGGCACGAGCGTGGCCGTCGGCTGGCGCAGCGGGGGCGGCGCCGCAGCGAGGACGATCCCGGTGCCGGGGGCGATGCGACCGACGCCGAACAGTCGGTTCAGCGTGATGGCGCAGGCGACGGCGTTGCCTTCGCCGTCGACCACGACGAAGCTGGTGCCCGCCGAGTCGCCGCGGCCCTGAACCGGCCGCGGCGAGGGCGCGCCGATGGGCAAGTGGCGGTCCGGCCGGTAGCTCTTGATCAGGTGCTCGACCTGCTTCTCGGGAACGAGCTCGAGCGCGCTCTTTCGGCCGCTCTCCGAGGGGAGCCAAGTGCCGCGGTCGGCGAAGGCGCGCATCGACGCCTCGGCGAGCAGGTGTCCGCGCTCGTCCGGTTGGGCGTCGGCGTAGCGGTCGTCCTCGCTCAGCATCGACCATATCTTGAGCAGCGCCATCCCGCCGGCGGTCGGCGGGGGCAGCGTAGAAATCTCGTTCGGGCCGGACCGCAACCAAGCCGTTTCACGCCAAACCGGTCGATATTCGCGCAGGTCCTCGAGGCTCAGCGAGCCGCCGGCCTCGGCCACCGCGGCGACAAGCTTGCGCGCCAAGACGCCCTTGTAGAGGGTGGCCGGGCCGCGCATGCGAAGCAGTGTCAACACGTCCGCGAGGTCGGGTTGGCTCAGCTTGTCACCCTCGCGCAGCGGCCCGCCGTCGGCGCCGGCGAAGACGCCAGCCATCTCGGGGTCGGCGAACAGCGATTCGGGGGCCAGGGCAAGATCGCGCGCCAACGCCCGCGAAACCGGATGGCCGACTCGTGCGAACTGCTCGGCCGGGCTCACCAGCCGGCCCCATGGCAGCCGCCCGTAACGCGAGTGCAGCGAGAACATGCCGCGCACCGCGCCGGGCACGGCGTTGCGCCGGCTCGCCCCGGGGTTCACGAAGGCCGGAGCGACGGCGGGAAACTCGAGGGCCTGAGTCCGGTGGCGGCCGGCGTCGTGCACCAAACACGTGCCGCCGCCACCGAGCGCCGCCGCCGTGGGATAGGTCACCGCGCTGGCGAAATACAGCGCCACCGCCGCATCCGCGGCGCTGCCGCCGGCTCTCAGAACGCCGCGCGCGGCCATCACGGCGCGCGGTTCATCGCCGGCTATCCCCCCGAAGTAGCCCTGGGTCAGGGCAACGCTGGGAATCGCATCGTCACCGCCGCACCCAGCAAGTAGAATCCCGACGAGCAGGACCCCAGCGGCGGATTGACGCCACCGTGCGAGCTGCTTAGGTTGCCTCAACCCTATGAACCTATACGTCATGCGACATCGCTTTATCCGCCTGGCCGGCGTCCTATCGGTGACCGTCGCGATTACCTTCGGCGCCCCTGACGAGGCCGCAGGTATTTCGCTGATCCGCGACGCGGAGATCGAAAATACCATCCGCGACTACGCAACGCCACTGTTCAGGGCGGCCGGGCTCGATGCCGATGCGGTGCGCGTGCACTTGGTGAAAGATTCGAGCCTTAATGCGTTCGTCGCCGGCGGCATGCGGGTGTTTATCCACACCGGATTGCTGCTCGCCACAAAATCGCCGGGCCAGCTCATCGGCGTGATCGCCCACGAGACGGGGCACATCGCCGGCGGCCACCTCGCGCGCACCAACGATATGCTGCGCGGTGCGCGCACCGAGGCCATCGTGGGTTACATACTGGGATTGGCCGTGGCAATCGCCGGCGCGCCCGAGGCCGGCCAGGCGTTGATCCTAGGCGGGCAGGCGCTCTCGCAGCAATCGATCCTGCTGTATAGCCGGAGCCAGGAGCAGTCGGCCGACCAGTTCGCCGTCACCGTGCTTGAGCGGACCGGGCAGTCGGCGCGCGGCCTGATCGAGTTCCTCGAGATCATGGGGGCCGGAGAGAGTGAGGACCAGCAGATCCTTTACCTGCGCACCCACCCGCTCAGCAAGGACCGCATGAAATTCGTGGCCAATCACCTAGCCAACTCGGTTTATACGAACACGCCGCCGCTGGCGCAATTCGAGGAGACGTTTCGGCGCATGCAGGCCAAGCTGCGCGGCTTTCTCGATCCGCCGGCGCGCACCCTCGCCCGCTACCCAGGAACCGACCAAAGCCTCGAGGCGCGTTACGCCCGGGCCGTCGCGTACCATCTCCAGGCCGAGCTTTCGCTCGCGCTGGGCGAGATCGACTCGCTCCTCGCCGATCGTCCCCGGGACCCCTACTTCCACGAGCTCAAGGGGCAGATCCTGTTCGAGAGCGGCCGCGTGAGCGAGGCCGTGAAGTCTTACCGGCGCGCTGTCGAGCTGTTGCCCGACGCGCCGCTTCTGCGCGTCGGCCTGGCCCACGCGATGATCGAAACGGGCGACCCCACGGTCCTCGCCGATGCCGCCGTGCGCCTCGAAGTCGCGGTGCGCCAGGACCGCGACGACCCACACGCGTGGCGCTTGCTCAGCATCGCCTATGGGCGCATCGGAAGGCGCGGGCTGTCGGTGCTGGCCAGCGCCGAGCGCGCGCTGCTCACCGGCCGCTACGGCGATGCCGTCGGCTTCTCGAAGCGCGCCGCAAAGCTCGTGCCCGATGGCTCGCCCAGCCAGTTGCGCGCCGCAGACATCCAGCGCTCCGCCGAGGAGGCGTTGAAAAAGAAGAAAAAGCGGCGCGGCGGGTAACGCAGGCGGCGCTTAAGCTGCGCCGCCGCTCACGCTCACGCTGACGTTTCGTGGCGGCACGACCATGACCGATCGCCGATACGTTCTCGCCATCGACCAGGGCACCACCAGCACCCGCGCCATCCTGTTCGACCATGCCGGCGCCCCCGTGTGCTTGGCGCGGCGCGAGTTCCGCCAATACTACCCGCGCGACGGTTGGGTCGAGCACGACCCCGAGGAGATCTGGCAGTCCGCGCTCGACGTGACCCGCTCGGCCCTCGATCAGGCCGGCGCGCGAGCCGACCAGGTAGAGGCCATCGGCATCGCCAACCAGCGCGAGACCACCGTCGTATGGGAGCGCGCGAACGGTCACCCGGTGCACAACGCGATCGTTTGGCAAGACCGCCGCACCGCCCGGCGCTGCGCCGAGCTGGTCGAGGACGGCCACGGCGAAACGGTGCGGGCGAAGACGGGCCTGGTGATCGACCCTTACTTCTCGGCCACCAAGGTGGCGTGGTTGCTCGACAACGTCGACGGTGCGCGCGGCCGGGCCGAGCGCGGCGAGCTGGCTTTCGGCACCATCGACAGCTTTCTTTTGTGGCGGCTCACCGGCGGTCGCCGCCATGCCACCGACGCGACCAACGCCAGCCGCACCATGCTGTTCAACATCCACCGCCAGGACTGGGACGACGAGCTTCTGGCGCTGTTCGGCATCCCCAGGACGATGCTGCCCGAAGTGTGCGATTCGAGCGCCGACTTCGGGGTCGCCGACGCCACGCTGTTCGGCGCCGCCGTTCCCGTCACCGGCGTCGCCGGCGACCAGCAGGCGGCGACCTTCGGCCAGGCGTGCTTCGAGCCCGGCATGATCAAGTCGACTTACGGCACCGGCTGCTTCGCGCTGCTGAACACGGGCGCGCGGGCGGTCGCCTCGCGCAACCGGCTGCTGACGACGCTCGCCTACCGCCTCGACGGCGCTCCGGTGTACGCCCTCGAGGGCAGCATCTTCGTCGCCGGCGCGGCGGTGAGTTGGTTGCGCGACAAGGTCGGACTCATCGCCCGCGCCGACGAGACCGAAGCGCTCGCCGCCGCGGCGGCCGGGTCATCGGGCGTGTACCTGGTGCCGGCGTTCGTCGGGCTTGGCGCTCCCCATTGGGACCCCCACGCGCGCGGCGCCGTCGTCGGGCTGACCCTCGACAGCGGCCGTGCCGAAATCGTCCGCGCCGCGCTCGAGGCGGTGGCCTACCAGACCCGCGACCTGATGGAGGCGATGGCCGCCGACGGCGCCGCCGCGCCGGTGTCGCTGCGGGTCGATGGCGGCATGGCGGTCAACGACTGGGCGATGCAGTTTCTCGCCGACATCCTCGGGCTGCCGGTCGAGCGCCCAACCGTCACCGAGACCACGGCGCTCGGCGCCGCCTGCCTCGCCGGCCTGCGCACCGGGTTCTATCCGTCGGTCGAGGCGATCGCCGCGCAGTGGCGCTGCGAGCGGATGTTCAACCCGGCGATGGCGCGCGACGAACGCGACCGGCGCTACGCCGGCTGGCTCGCGGCGGTCGAAAGGGTGCGCAGCCATTAATGCGCGTGGGCGCGATTCACTTTCCCGTGGCCGGCCGCCGCCAATCGGCGGTCCGCCTTGCCCGCCGTCGCCCCAGGTGGCATGATGGCCGGGAAATTCGCCGGAAAGACCTATCGATGAACAAAGGCCTAGCGATGAAGAAAGGCCTATCGATGAACAAAGGCCTAGCGATGAAGAAAGGCCTATCGATGAACAAAGGCCTAGCGATGAAGATCAACGCACTTCGGGCACTTCGGACACTTCGGCGCTTCGCCGTGGCGACGGCGCTCGCGCTGGCGATCGGCGCGCTGTCCGCCGGCTGGGCGCGCGCCGAGCACAATGATGCGAACTCACCCGAGCAGACGGCGATCGAGCGCGCCATCCACAAGTATCTCCTCGACCACCCCGAGGTGCTGCTCGAGGCCCTCGGCATCCTGCGCGAGCGCGAGCAGGCGGCCGAGGCGGAGAGAGCGCGCGCCAGCCTCGCGGCCCATCGCGAAGAGATCGTCAACGACCCCGCCTCGCCGGTTGCCGGCAACCCCAACGGTGACGTTACGCTGGTCGAGTTCTTCGACTACCACTGCGCCTATTGCAAGCGCGTGCTCAAGGACGTGATGACGGTGCTCGACGATGACCCGGGCCTGCGCATCGTCTTCAAGGAGTTCCCGATCCTCGGCCCCGACTCGGTCGTCGCCGCGCGCGCCGCCCTGGCGTCGCGCAATCAAGACCCGGACAAGTACCTCGAGTTCCATACCGCCCTGATGTCGACCCGCGGGCGGCTGACGCAGCCCCGAATTCTGGCGATCGCGCGAGACGTCGGCTTCGACGCCGAACGGCTCGAGGCCGACATGGACTCGCCCGAGATCACGGCAATGATCAAGCGCAACCTCGCGCTTGCCGCGGCGCTCGGGATCAACGGCACGCCCACCTTCGTGATCGGCGACCAGATCATCCCCGGCGCCATCGATCTCGACGCGCTCAAGCAACTCGTCGCCCTGGCCCGCTCCAGCTGAGCCGTGGCGCGGAGTGATGGGCCGTCGATGAAGGGCGGCCCGAGCGGCGCTTGACACGGCAGGCCCGACTCGGGCAAAGCTGTCGCCGGCCGCCGCCTGGACGGCGCGCCGTGGCATCACCGAGGCCCGCCAACGATGACCGGTAACTCCCGCCTAAGCGGCGTCTTCGCTCCGGTGCTGACGCCGATGCAAAGCGACCTCAGCCCCGACCCCGAGCGTCTCGCCGCGCATTGCCGCTGGCTGCTCGCCGACGGTTGCCACGGGCTCGTCCTGTTCGGCACCACCAGCGAGGCGAACTCGCTGTCGATCGACGAGCGCATCGAGCTGCTCGAGGCCGTCGTCGCGGCGGGTCTGGCGCCGGCGAAGCTGATCGTCGGCACCGGCTTGTGCGCGATCCCCGACACCGTTCGGCTTACCCGGCACGCCGTCGAACTGGGCTGCGCCGGGGTGCTGGTGCTGCCGCCGTTCTACTACAAGGGCGTCAGCGACGAGGGGCTGTTCGGCGCCTACCGCGAGATCATCGAACGCGTCGGCGACCAACGCCTGCGGCTCTACCTCTACCATATCCCCAAGATCTCGGGCGTCGCCATCACCCCTGGACTGATCGAGCGCCTGCTCGAGTCGTACGGGGGGCAGGTCTCGGGCGTCAAGGACAGCTCGGGCGACTGGAGCAACACCAGCGCGTTGCTGAGCGGCTTTCCCGGCTTCGGCACCTTCACCGGCACCGAGGAGACGCTGCTGGCGACGCTGCGGGGCGGCGGCGCCGGCTGCATCACCGCGACGGCGAACGCCAACGCGGCGGCCATCCGGCGGCTCTACGACGCCTGGCGGACGCCCGAGGCCGATGCGCTCCAGGAACGGGTGAAGGCCGTCCGCCGCGCCGTGCAGGTCAAGCCCCTGATCCCGGCGCTCAAGCGCATCCTCGCGCGCCTTGACGACGACGACGGCTGGCTCAACCTGCGCCCGCCCCTCGTCGCCCTGAGCGACGCCGAGGCGGGCGAGCTGTTCGCCGACCTCGACGCCGCTGGCTTTGCGCCTCTCAAGGCCGAGCCCCGCGCCCAGGCGGCGGTCTGAGCGTCGACGCTCCCCCGGGCGAGTGCACATGAGCCTGCCAAGCGAGAGCCGCCTGATCGCCGAGTTGCGCCGCATCGCGCAGGCGGCGGGCGAGACCATCATGGCCTACTACGACGCCGGCGTGACGGTCCGCGCCAAGGCCGACTCGTCGCCGGTGACCGACGCCGACGAGGCCGCCGAGCGCCTGATCGTCGACGCGCTGCGGGCGCTCACTCCCGATGTGCCCGTCGTCGCCGAGGAGATGTTTGCCGAGGACGGCGCGCCCGAGGTTGCCGGCGGCCCGTTCTGGCTGGTCGATCCGCTCGACGGCACCAAGGAATTCGTGCGCCACAACGGCAACTTCACCTGGTCGCAGCGCGGCGGCGCGCGCTATCAGCGCGGCTACGTCTACGCGCAGACCGATCTTCCCGACTGGCATGCGCAGCTGTTGGCCGGCGAAAGCTCGACCAGCGGGATGCTGTTCGACGCCGTATCGTTCCGCGGCGTGCAGATCGCCAGCGACGACCGCATGCTGCCCGACGAGCAGCGCTACTACGCGCCGGTCGTGCGCGGCGTCGCGCAGTCGAATGCCAAGGTGGCGATCTACCAGCGCGGCTATCTTGTGCACGAAACGACCGTCGCGCCGGGGCCGTTCGCGATCGACAATCTGCAGGCGATGAGCTACGGCGGCGACCTGAACGTGACGGTGACCGAGGCCAGCGGCGAAACGCGCAGCTTCGTGGTCCCGTTCGCGACGACGGTTCAACTGCTGCGCCCCGGCAGTACGCGGTTCAGCGCGATGGCGGGCAGGGCGATCGACCTCGGCGGCAACGTCGGCACCCAGTATGTCGGCCAGTTCACGGTGCAGCGCGGCGTCAGCAATGCGGTGACAGCCTACGGCGGGGCGGCGTTCGCGAGCCGCTACCAGTCGGTGTTGATGGGCGTCGGGCTCAACACGTCGATCGGCGGCTTCGCGGCCGACATCACGATCGCGCGCACCCAGCCGTCAGGCAGCGAGCGCCTGACCGGCTCGAGTGTTCGCGTGTCGTACAGCAAGAACCTGCCGAACAGCGGCACGAACTTTTCGCTGCTCGCGTATCGCTACTCGACGAAAGGCTACCTCGGCCTGCGCGACGCGTTGCTGCTGAACGGTCAGAGCAACCAGGGTACGGACGCCGCATCGTTCGCGCGGCTGCGCAATCGGGTCGATCTCAACGTCTTTCACTGTCATCCACACTCTCCATCGCGTCCCTGGCCGCAGCGAGCGGCGCCCC
>JADFMW010000070.1 GCA_022563655.1 Pseudomonadota bacterium | reverse complement strand
GATCGGCGCGATCGGCGCGGTCGCCTGGCGGTCGGCGATCGCCTGAATGTGCCGCAAGATAAACCGCCCCGCCCGCGCCCCGCAAGCGGTCGCCGCGCGCGGCGGACGATGGCGCGTGCGGCCGCCACCCTTTCATCCTCTCGGCGCCGTCCGCACGATGAGTTTTCGCCCTACAAATCGTTATCGAAATCGAAGATTGGCATCACGGAACATCGGCATCCGACGTGCAGAGGCACATCGGGACGGATATAGGGGGACAGTAGATAATTTTCTTCGTTAACTCGGGCGCCGACTAAAACTATACACTGTCCCCAGTTACCCGGCGCGCCTGGAACGAGACAATTGCCCGGCGCCGGCGGGTCAGCTTCTGCTCGCCACCTGCTTGGGTAGGAAGCGGCCGTAATAACCGCGGATCAACTCTTCGCGCTCGGGATTTCGAACCATCGCCGACAGGATCACATTCGGGTCGCCGGGTTTGATAAAGGGAGACGTCAGCTTGATCAGGTTGCCGGCTTCGCGCACGTCGTCGAACAAGACCTCCAGGCGTTTTCTTAAATCGAAGCCCTGGCGCCCGGCGTCTCGGTCCTTCAGGGCCACCTCGTACAATACCCATAATCTGTTGATGGTTTTGTACAGGGGCCAATGCTCTACTTGCTTCTTGAGATACGATCCGAACTGGCTCTCCTCCGGATCCTCTTTTCGCTCCCACTCCGAGGCGATATCCTGCAATCCCCCGACGATCCTGTTTTGCACGAAGTTCAAATACGGAGTGTCGTAGTCCGTCGCGGGGTCGCGATAACTCTCGTACAGGGGTTTGCCATCCGGCGTTAAGCCATCGGGATCGAGGACGAAGTTCCAGAAATAGGGATAACGACCAGTCCGCGCGCGACGGCCCGCGGCGCTCCCGGCGGTCGTGTAATAAGGCGCTATGCGTTGCGGAATTTTTCCAAATCGGCCTCTTACGCCATCTCCCTTGAGGTAACTATGGGCGCAAGACATGCGCCTCTCTTTATCGGCGCAGAGTACCGCGTTTCCATAAACCGTTATGTGGACATGGCTGCGGCTCGCCCCTGAGCCGGTATCGCCTTGCCGGCCGATCACCATGTCCCTGAGATTCACAGCGGCCTTCTGGGCCGGTTCCACGAACAATGCTTTTTGGTGCGCGATTATTATTTGTACTATTCCATAATCTATCTTGGTGTTTTTGCCGCTATTACGAAATTCGCGCGCCGTTTTTACTTGGCCATTGGCCGGGCTGAGCAAGGGCGCGCCATCTCCGAACGTGATGTCGATTCCCCCCATATCGAATTTTCCGAATAGTCTTTCACTATTTAGATGCAGGTCGAAATCGGTCGCCCTTCCCCGGACATATAGATATCCGGGCTTGCGCGGCAGGGACCAGGGAACGCCCACAACGCTTGCCGCGTTCACCGCCCCGCCCATCAGGGCGTACGCGCCGATGGTCGCGGCCACGCCCGAACCGGTCCTGAGGAGTTGGCGCTTGGTTAGCGGTGTGGAAAGCCAGGTCCGGCCTGAACCAGAGGTCCGGCCTGAATCAGAGGTCCGGCCTGAATCAGAGGTCCGGCCTGAATCAGAGGTCCGGCCTGAATCAGAGGTCCGGCCTGAATCAGAGGTCCGGCCTGAACCAGAGCAGCCCCCTTTGGGCGGGGGCCGACGTGCCGCCAGCCGAGGAATCGGCGCTAACACATTGCGCCTCCGGACCTGTTGAACTTGGTCCTGATTCCACCCTGACGCACATCCAATACCATGGTTTGTAGGTTTTTGCATCTGTTTTTTTGCAATGCGTCGCAGTTGCACAATCGCCAGTCGTCCCGTGCCCGTTGCCCCAGCCGGAGCCAGTCGAGCGTAAGACTCGCAAGCCGAACCCGACCGCAAACCTGCTCTGTGGACAGTCAAACCGGGAAGAGAACGGTCGAACCTGGGCTGATGCCGAAGAATACGAGAGCTTATTTAACAAATGATTTATGGATTTAGATTTAGCAAATGATTTGTGGTCATAGACTTTACACGTTATTTATCGATATAGCCTTAATAAATGATTTTTCGCTAAAATTTTAATAAATTACTTGTTGGTATCGGAATCATCCCTTTCGAACTGGAGCAGATCGAATATTCCCTGCACGGCGGGCGGGCCGACGCCGTTCGTTTCGACGCGAAAGGCGACGCTGACCGGCGCCGCAGACCACGAAGGAGAGATATCTTCCGCCGCCGTGCGCGGCGTGTTCGTCGCCGGCATGCCCGCCGCCCGGTGCGGGCCTCGTCCACCCGAGGCACACCGGCGCGGCGCGGGGAAGAGAGGCCCCCGTCAGTCGGAATAATGGATCGGCAACATGGGGTTTGCTTGGCCGTCAGACGCCACAGGGCGCCACCGGGGCAAACGAACCGCTCACGCCGCGGCCGGGGTCTTGCGGGCGCGAAGTGGGGCCCGGCTTGGCCGTCAGGCGCCGGCGGCGGCGTTGCCCGAGATGTGCTCCAGAGCGGCGGCGAGCTTGGCGCGGGCGGCTTCGGCCTCGGCGCGGCGTGAGTGCTGCGCCTCGACGACGTGCTCGGGCGCCCGCGCGGTGAAGTTCTCGTCGCCGAGCTTCGAGTCGATGCGCGCCAGCTCGCCGTCGAGCTTGTCGACTTGGCGGGCGAGCCGCTGGGCCTCCAGCGCCACGTCGATCACTCCGGCGAGCGGCAGGATGAAGCTCTCCTCGTCGATCACGAACCGCGCCGAGCCCGCGGGCGGCTCGCCGTCGACGGTGGCGATGCGCTCGATGCGGGCCAGCGTCTTGATTTGCGCCGCGTTGCCGAGCCGCCGTTTGCCATCGCCCTCCAGCCACGTGCGATGCTTGCGCGAGAGACCCTGATGGTGGAGCGTCACCCGGGCCGCCGGCGGCACGTTGAGCTCCGCGCGGACCGACCGGATTTCCGAGATCAGGCGCACCACCCAGTTCATCTCGTTCGACGAGGCTTCGTGGATATGCCCCGCCGTGTAGGTCGGCCAGGGCGCCTCGATCAGCCGCGTCTGGCGGTCGTCGGCAAGACGGCCCCACAGCTCCTCGGTGACGAACGGCGCGATGGGGTGCAAGAGCAGGAGAATCTGGTCGAGCGTCCAGGCCGCGGTAGCCCGCACCTCGTCCTTGGCCGCGCCGTCGGGGCCGCCCAGCACGGGCTTCGAGAACTCGAGGTACCAGTCGCAGAAGGTGCCCCAGACGAACTGATAGATGCCGTTCGCCGCCTCGTTGAACCTGTATGCCTCGAGCGCTTCATCGATGCGCCGGCCGGTCCTGGCGACCTCGCCGACGATCCAGCGGTTGAGCGTTCCTGTCGCGCGCTTGGGATCGAAGCCGGCCACCGGCTTGCAGCCGTTCATCTCGCAAAACCGCGCGGCGTTCCACAGCTTGGTGATGAAGTTGCGGTAGCCCTCGATGCGCCGCTCGGAGAGCTTGACGTCGCGTCCCTGGGCCGCCATCGCGGTGAGCGTGAAGCGGAGCGCGTCGCCGCCGTGGGTGTCGATGACCTCGAGCGGGTCGAGGATGTTGCCCTTGCTCTTGGACATCTTCTGGCCCGCCTCGTCGCGCACCAGCGGGTGGATGTACACGGTGTGGAACGGCGCCTCGCCCATGAAGTGGAGCCCCATCATCATCATCCGCGCGACCCAGAAGAAGATGATGTCGAAGCCGGTCACCAGCACGTCGGTCGGGTAGTAGCGCTCGAGCTCGGCGGTCTTCTCGGGCCAGCCGAGCGTCGAGAACGGCCATAGCGCCGAGGAGAACCAGGTATCGAGCACGTCGGGGTCGCGCTCGAGCCCGGCCGGCGCGCCGTAGTGGGCCTCGGCGGCGGCCCGCGCCTCGTCCTCGGTCGGCTCGACGAACACGTGACCGTCGGGGCCGTACCAGGCGGGGATCTGGTGGCCCCACCAGATCTGCCGCGAGACGCACCAGGGCTGGATGTTGCGCATCCACTCGAAATAGGTGTTCGCCCATTGCTCGGGCACGAAGCGGGTGCGCCCCTCCTCGACCGCCGCGATCGCCGGCCCGGCGAGCTTCGCCGCATCGACGAACCATTGATCGGTAAGCCACGGTTCGACGGCCACGCCCGAGCGGTCGCCGTAGGGCACCGTGTGCTCCATCTCCTCGATGCTCTCGAGCAGGCCGCGCTCCTCCATCTCGGCGACGATGCGCCGGCGCGCCTCGTACCGGTCGAGGCCGCGGTAGGGCTCGGGCGCGTTGTCGTTGAGCCGCGCGTCGCGGTCGAACACGTTGATCAGTTCGAGGCCGTGACGGCGGGCGACCTCGAAGTCGTTGAAGTCGTGCGCCGGCGTGATCTTCACCGCGCCCGAGCCCACCTCGGGGTTGGCGTAGGCGTCGGCGACGATGATCAGCCGCCGCCCGGTCGAGGGCTGGATGCAGTGCTTGCCGACCAACGACGCGTAGCGACCGTCGTCGGGGTGCACCGCGACCGCGGTGTCGGCCAGCATGGTTTCCGGACGCACGGTGGCGACGGTGATGTATTTGTTTTCGGAGCCTTCCAGGGGATATTTGAAGTACCACATCTTACCCTTGACCGAGCGCTGCTCGACCTCGAGGTCGGAGATCGCCGTGTGCAGCTTGCAGTCCCAGTTGACCAGCCGCTTGTCGCGGTAGATCAGCCCCGCCTTGTAGAGATCGACGAACACCTTGCGCACCGCCGCCGACAGGCCGTCGTCCATGGTGAAGCGCTCGCGCGACCAATCGGGCGAGGCGCCGAGGCGGCGCAGCTGGCGGCTGATGGTGCCGCCGGATTCCTCCTTCCACGCCCACACGCGCTCGATGAATCGTTCACGGCCGAGGTCGCGCCGCGTCGAACCCTCGTCGCCGAGTTGCCGCTCGACGACCATTTGGGTGGCGATGCCGGCGTGGTCGGTGCCCGGCTGCCACAAAACGTCGCGGCCGCGCATGCGTTGCCAGCGGACCAGGATGTCCTGCAGCGTGCTGTTGAGCGCGTGGCCCATGTGGAGGCTGCCGGTGACGTTGGGCGGCGGGATGACGATGGTGAAGGGCCGCGCGCCCGGGCGCCGGCCGCAGGCGAAGGCGCCGGCCTTCTCCCACGCGGCGTACTGCCGTGCCTCGGTCTCGTGGTGCCGATAGGTTTTCTCCAGCATCACTCAACGTTTGACGTGGGACACGATGCGCTGGGGCGATGGGGCGGGCGCCCCGGCCGGGCGTCCCGGCCGGGCGCCCCGGTCGGGCGCCCCCGGGGCGATCATTCGGGGCCGGTCATTCGGGCTCGGAGCGGCGAACCAGGTAGCGGATTTCCTTCTGTACGAGGCGCTCGACCAGGGGCGGCAGGTTGTCATCGAGCCACTCGCGCAGCATCGGTCGCATCAGCTCCATCACGAGATCTTCCACCGTGCGCCCGCTATCGCCGAAGGTTGGGCCCGTGGCGGGCGCCGGCTCAGGTTCCGCCACACGAGCGAGGTCGGCGAACGGTTTGCTGGCCGCGTCGGCGGCGGCGGTGGAGACCAGCCGCTCGTCGTCAGACTCGGGTTCGGCCGCCGGCTCCGCCGCCACAGGCTCGGTCTTGGTCTTGGTCTCGGGCTCGGGCTCGGGCTCGGTCTCGGTCTCGGGCTCCGATTCCGGCTCGGACTCTTCTTTGGTAAGATCGACCATAGATCCGTCTTCCTTGATCATCTGGGTGAGTTCCAGCACCTCGCCGGGTTCGGCGCCAGCCTCCTTCTTCGCCGGGTCGTCGTCTTCGGCGTTTTCGGAAATTATGCGGCGGATGGAGGCAAGGATCTCCTCCATCGGGGGCTCTTGCTCGGTCTCGCCGTCGCTCATTGTCAAACCTCGCTAGGCGCGGCCCGCCGCTACACTAGGCCAAGCGCCAAACCAATTCCAGCACTACATCTCCACACCGGCCGGGGGGCGCCGGGAGGGTGAAAAGCGCCGCCTAGGGCGCGTCGGCGTCCTCCCATAGGACCGTTGCGACCCACTCGAACAGCTTAGCCTTGCTCACGGCCCCGACCTTGGTGGCGGCGACCTGACCGTCCTTGAAGAGCATCAGCGTGGGGATGCCGCGCACCCCATACTTCGTGGGCGTGACGGGGTTGTCGTCGACGTTGAGCTTGGCGACGTTGACCTTGTCGGTCATCTCCTTCGCGAGCTCTTCGAGGGCCGGAGCGATCTGGATGCACGGGGCGCACCACTCGGCCCAGAAATCAACCAGCACCGGGTCGCTCGCCTTAAGGACGTCGCGCTCGAAAGAGTCGTCGCTGACGTGTGAAATGCCCATGGGAATGTCCTCTGCCCGATGCGCCCGATGCCCGCGCCGGATGCCGTTGCAATCGCTCTGTGCGAGGCGAATCTAGGGAGCGATGGGGGGAGCGTCAAGGCGCTCGACCGGCGGGCACGGCGTCGTCGAGCTCGACCAGGCGTGGCCCGTCGGTCCACAGCAGCGCGCAACGGATTGGTCTGCCAGGATAAATCAGCGCGAGCACGGCGCGATACGCGGCCATTTGGGCGAGGTAGGCCGGTGGGATGTCGGCCGCGCGCTCGGGCGCCGGCCGGTTGGTCTTGAAGTCCACCACCATGACCGCGTCGTCGCTTACGACCAGGCGGTCCACTTGGCCGGCGACGACGGCGCCGTCGACGACGCCGACCAGCGGCACCTCGGCGCGGCTCGATGGCCCGAACAGGGCGGCGAAGCGCTCATCGTCGAGCACCGCGAGCACCTCGGCGGCGATCTCGTCGCGCGCGTCTGCGCCGAGGCCGTGGCCCGGCCGCGCGAGGAAGCGGCGGCACTCCTCGGCGCGCGCCTCGGGCGCAAGCTCGGGCAGGGTCTGCAGCAGCCGGTGGATCAGGCGCCCGCGCAGGAAGCGCGCCTCGCCCGGTCCCTCGGCGAGCGGCGAGAGCACGGCCGGTTCGAGCTCGGCCGGGCGCGACGGGGCCAGCGGGCGCGGCGGCGCCGGCTCGGGCTTCGCCGCTTCGCGCGCGAATCTGGGCAGCGGCCCGGCGTCCGCCGCGGGGACGCGCGCGGCCGCGTCGCGGGCCGGCTTGCGCGTCTGGCGGTCGACCAGGCGCAGGCCGTCGCCCTCCCAGGCCGCGAAGTCGAAGGGCTCGGCGATGTCGGCCAGCGCGGCCTCGGCGAGCCGGTACCAGCAGTCATCGGGGACGGCGTTGCGCCCTTGCCAGCCGGCGATATAGAGGCGGTCCTCGGCGCGCGTCATGGCGACATAGAGCAGGCGGCGGTATTCCTGCAGGTCGCGCTCTCGCATGGCGATGCGGGCGGCGCGGCAGCGCGCCTCGCCGAAGCCTGCGCGCCCGGGCCAGAGCAGCGCCTCGGCGCCGCCCCCATTACTACCGGTATCGGCACCGGTATCGGCGTCGTGCCACAGCACCTGGACGCCGCCGGCATGGGGCAGCGAAGTGGTGTCGGGCAGGATAACGATGGGCGCCTCGAGGCCCTTGGCCCCGTGCACGGTCATCACCCGGACTTCGTCGCGGCCCTGGTCGAGGTCGCGCTTGATCTCGACCTCGCCGGCGGCGAACCAGTGGAGGAAGCCTTGCAGCGAGGGCGGCCCGCTACGCTCGTAGGCGAGCGCCTGGGCCAGGAACTCGTCGATCGGGTCGTTGGCGTCGGGGCCGAGGCGCGAGACCAGCTTGCGCCGACCGCCGCGCGCCGCCAGCACATCGGCGAAGAGCTCGTAGGGCGGTACGAAGTCGGCGCGGGCGAGCAGCGCGGCGAGGTCGCCATGGGCGCGCCCGAAGGCGTCGTTTTCGCCGCGCCGGCGGGTCAGCGTCCGCCACAGGGTTTCCTCGCCGCGGCCGTGGGCGAGGTCGAACAGTTGGTCCTCGCCGACTCCCATGAGCGGCCCCTTGAGTACCGTGGCCAGCGTCAGGTCGTCCTCGGGCAGCAACAGGAAGTGGCCCAGGGCCATCAGGTCCATGACCGCGATCTGGTCGCTCAGCACCATGCGGTCGGTGCCGGCGACGGCCACGCCGCGCGACTTGAGCGCCCGTATCAGCTCGGCGACGAAAGCCGTGCGCGTGCGCACCAGCACCAGGACGTCGCCGGGGCGGATCGCGCGGTCGCGTGCCTCGAGCCGTTCGCCGTTGTCGATCCAGCCATGGATGGTGGCGGCGACGTGGCGGGCGAGGCGGGTCCGCGGGCTGTCGCTCTCGAAGCGCGTGGTCGGCGGCAACCAGGAGGCGCGAGGCGCGGCCTCGGCCGGCGTGACCAGGGGCCACAGCTCGACCCGGCCGGCATGGCCCTGGCGGTGCGACTCGTGGCTGATGGCGTGGTCGGCGAAAGCCACGCCGTCGCTTGCCGATGGCCTGGCGAACACCGTGTCGACGGCGCGCAGCACCGCGGCCGTCGAGCGGAACGATCGTCCGAGCCCGACCTCGTTCCAGGCCTGCTCGGCCGCCTCGACGCGCGCGCGGAAGGCGGCGCGCATACGTTCCAGCTCGCGCAGATCGGCGCCCTGGAAGCTGAAGATCGACTGCTTCTCGTCGCCGACGACGAAGACCGTGCGCAGGCCCTCGCGGGCGCCCTTGCCGGTGAAGAACTCGTCGGCCAGGGCGGCGATGACCTGCCACTGCTCGGGGCTGGTATCCTGGGCCTCGTCGACCAGGATGTGGTCGATGCCGCCGTCGAGCTTGTAGAGCACCCAGGCGGCGTTTGCCGCCTCGTCCGTGAGCAGTCTGGCCGCCTTGAGGATGAGATCGTCGTAGTCGAGCCGGGCGCGGGCGAGCTTCCGGCGGTCGTATTCGGCGAGCATGGCGTCGCCGAGACGCAGCAGCGCCGTGGTGGCGCGGGCCGTGATGGCGGCGTTGCGCCGCTCGATGGTCCGCGCCAGCCCTTCCTGCTCGGTAAGCAACGCATCGAAGGCCCGCGGGTCGCCTTCGCGCCGCGCCTTGGTCATCAGCCCGCTCTCTTGGCGGGGTTGGTCGGCGGCCGTGAGGTAGACCAGCCTGTAGTCGTCGAAGCCGGCCAGCCGGTCGTGCTTGGGCGCGGCGAGCCAGCGCGCGACGCGTTCGCCCCGCGCGCGCTCCGCATCGGTGCCGCCCGCAAGCGCGCGGCAGGCGGCGGCGAGCGCGGCGCGGTTGAAGGCACCCTCGGCGCACGCCGCGGCAATTACGTTCTCGGGCGTCTCCTCGGGATCGACGTCGAGGAGCCGGCAGGTGGCGGCGATCACGCCGGCGAGGCCGTCCTTCTCGTGTGTTTTCAGCAGCCGGCGCAGGCGCACGCGCAGTCCCCGCAACTTGGCCATGAGCTCGCCGAAGGATTCCTCGCCGGCGTGCAAGGCGACGGTATCGATCGCCGCCGCGAGGTCGGCGTCGCCGCCGGCGCGGGCGCGGGCCAGCACCGCCGTCTGGGCGTCGAACAAGAGCTCGGCGGCGCTGCGATCGTCGAGCACGTCGAAATGGGGCGCGATCCCGGCTTCGAGGGGAAAGCGGCCCAAGAGCGACTGGCAGAAGGCGTGGATGGTCATGATCTTGAGCCCGCCCGGGGCATCGAGCACGGTGGCGAACTGACGCCGCGCGCGGTCGCGCAACGCGCCGTCGGGCGCCACGCCGGTGAGTGTCTCGATCTCGGCGTCGAGGGCGTCGTCCGCCTGCAAGGCCCACTTGCCGAGCTCGCGGTTGACGCGGTTGGCCATCTCGGCCGCCGCGGCGCGGGTGAATGTGAGGCACAGCAGGCGCTGGGGCGCCGCGCCGTCGAGCAGCAGCCTGAGAACCCGGTCGGTGAGCGCCTTGGTCTTGCCCGAGCCGGCCGAAGCGGCGACCCAGACCGAAGCCGCCGGGTCGGCCGCAAGGCGCTGGTCCTTGCTGACATAGGGCTGCGGCGTGGCGGCGTCGGGCATCGTCACGGGCCGTCTCCGCCATCCAAGTCGGCCCATTCCTTGATCCGCGCGAGATGGGCGTAATCGTTGAAGGCCAGCGGATGTTCGGGGTCGGGCATGGCGTGGTAGGGGGTGGCCGGGTCGTCGAACTCGGCGATCAGGCGCGCCAGGCCGGCGTGCGCCCGCGCCGCCAGCTCGGCGGCGTCGCCCTTCACCGGCTTCAATTCTCCCGCCGGTTCGCCACCGCTCAGGTGCCAATGTGCGATCTCGTCCACCGCCGCGGCGGCCACGCCGTCGAAACCGCCGGCGGCGGCGATCGCCGCCTCGAGCGGTAGCTGGGGGGCGAAGCCGTGCGCGATTTCCTTTCCTAAGGGAACCGAGCCGGTCTTGTAGTCGATGATGACGAGGCCGCCGCCGGTTCGGCGCTCGATGCGGTCGGCCCTGGCGACGAGCGTGAAGGCGCCCGCGGGGGCGGCAATTTCGAGCCGGCCGGGGACTTCGCTGGCGATTGCCGCCAGCCCGTCGCGCCGGGCGCGCTCGGTCTCGACGAACCAACGCGCGATGCGCTCGAACCGCGGCCACCAGAAGGCCCACACCGCGGGCCGGTCGAGCGCCGGCGCGAACGCCTCGCGGCCGCACTCGATCAGGCGCTCGTAGGCATTGGCGGGCAGCGCGTCGGGATAGGCGCCGACGAAGAGCTCGAGGGCGTTGTGGACGAAGCTGCCGCGTTCGGCCGCGCCGGGGTCGGCGTCGATAACATCGATTTGGCGGCTGCCACCCGTGAGGGTATCGTCGTGATGAATACACCGGGGGGAAATACGATTTCCACGTGCGAACATGCGTTCGCGCTTCTTTTTTCGCTTTGCCGGAATATCCCCGCGGCGCACGCTTCTATGCAGGCAGGCCGTTGGGACCGGAAAAAGTTCATGGGCTCCGAAGTATTCGATAAGACGATGGGCATCATCGGTATCGGCCGGATAGGAGGGGCGATTGCGAAG
>JADFMW010000069.1 GCA_022563655.1 Pseudomonadota bacterium | reverse complement strand
AGGAGATCCGCGACGCCGTCGCCTACATGCGCGTCACGGTCCAGCCCGACGACGGCCTCGCCTTCGAGCGCGTCGTGAATTTGCCCAAACGCGGCCTCGGCGACGCCAGCCTGCGCGTCTTGCACCAGGTGGCGCGGGCCGGGAAGCGCTCGCTGGTGGCGGCGGCGCGGGCGGTGGTCGAGACCGACGAGCTCAAGCCCAGGCCGCGCGCCGCGCTGGCCGCGCTGATCGCGTGCTTCGACCGCTGGCGGGCGCTGCTGGACTCGTTGCCGCACCCGGAGGTGGTCGAGATCATGCTCGACGAATCGGGCTATACGGCGATGTGGCAGCGCGACACCTCGGCCGCCGCGCCGGGCCGGCTCGAGAACCTCAAGGAGCTGGTCCGCGCGCTCGCCGAGTTCGACACCCTCCCGGGCTTCCTCGAGCACGTCAGCCTGGTGATGGACGCCGACGACCGCAGCGACGACGACATGGTCAACGTCATGACCCTGCACAGCGCCAAGGGCCTCGAGTTCGACACCGTGTTCCTGCCCGGCTGGGAAGAGGGGCTGTTCCCGCACCAGCTTGCGCTCGACGAGAACGGCGCCAAGGGGCTCGAGGAGGAGCGCCGGCTAGCCTACGTCGGTCTGACGCGGGCGCGGGCGCGGGCCACCGTGCTGTTCGCCGCCAACCGGCGCATCTACAAACAGTGGCAATCGAGCATCCCCTCGCGCTTCGTCGACGAGCTTCCCGACGAGTACGTCGAACGCATCGCCGCCCCGGGCCTTTACGGCGGCTTGAGCGAGGACCAGGGGGCGTGGAGCCTCGGTGCGCGCGACCGCGGCTTCGGTGGCTGGCCGCGGCGCCGCCGGCGCGTGATCGAGGGCGAGGCGGCGGTCGAGGCGGTGGCGCAACCGGAAGGCGCCTTCGCCGTCGGCGCGCGGGTGTTCCACCAGAAGTTCGGCTACGGCCGGGTGAGCGCGGTCGACGGCAACAAGCTCGAGGTCGCCTTCGACAAGGCCGGCGACAAGAAGGTCATCGACAGCTTCGTCCGCCCCGCGTGAGGCTCGTGACGGGTCCCGCTGCGCCATACGCCAAGCAACGCAAAGAACGCTCACGCCATGGCTTTGCGCGCGCCAAAGTATTGATGAAATGCGGGCTAGGCGATAGCCGTGCGGACACCCTCCAGTGACGGCGGCGATTCTGGATCAGCCGTCGGCGACGATGTCGTCGAGATCGACGTCGAGAGCGTTGGCGATCGCGCGCAGCACCTTCGTCGAGCCTCCGCGTTTTCCGGTTTCTATCTGGGACAGATAGGCCGTATTGATGCCAACCTTTGCAGCGAGTTCGCGCTGTGTCAGGCCCCGATATTCGCGAAGCACCTTGACCGCATGTTCGTCCGCTAGGAGCCGGTCAACGAGTTCGAGCGGAAAGCGCTCTTGGTCTCGCGCCAGCGCTTCGTCGTAGAGGCGCACGTCCTCGGCCATCTCGGCGGCGTCGCACAGTCGCTCGTACTGCTTCCACGGAATTACGGCGAAGAGCCGCTTGCCATCCTGTTCGATAATCTGAACCTTGCTCATCGGTATGAGTCTCCGCGCGGGGCGATAACTCGAACATGAAGAGTGTCGCCCTCCATGTCATAAATTGCTCGCCAGTCGTCGACTCGCAGGCGATATCCCGGACGATCCCTCAGTTTCACCACGTCGTGGTCGTTGGCCCTTGGTTTCCTGGCAACGGTCTTGATCCGGTTGCGAATGCGAATCGCCATCGGTCGCGGCATACGTTTTAACGTTTTCAGCGCTTGCGACGATAGCTCGACCTTCATTCCGACCACGATTATGCCCGAGCGGCAACGGACGACGCCTGATCGGCGCCGTTGCCATCTCCCACCCGGAGCCTGAAGCAGTCGGTCACGCCCCCGAGCGAAGCAATATTGCCCGCCACTGTTTCCGGGTCACTCGCCGGGGCTCCGGTCTTGCCCGCAATCAAGCGGGCGCGACCCGTCGGCAGCTTGCGAAGCGTCTCGGCCGGCCGCCGGGGGGGGTAGGCGAGCCCTAGTGGGTTTTCGCTTACGCCGCGCTCGCCGTGCGGGCGACGATCCGCTCGGCGGGCAAGCGAATCGTGACCGTGGTGCCGGCGCCGACCTCGCTTTGGATGTCCAAGGAGCCGCCGTGGAGTTCGGCGAGGGCCTTGGTAAGCGGCAAACCAAGGCCGGTTCCTTCGTTTTTGCGGGTGAGGCTGCTATCGATCTGGCGGAAGGTGATCAGCGCCTTGGGGATGTCTTCGGGTGCGATTCCGATACCGGTGTCGGCGACCTGGAATCCATATCCTTCGTCCCCGTGGAACCATATTCTTAGCGTGACCGTGCCGCCGGTCGGCGTGAACTTTATCGCGTTCGACAAAAGGTTGATCAGGATCTGCTTGATTTTGAGCTCATCGGCGCATAGCGCTGGGCACTCGGGCGGAATCTGGGTTTCCAGCGTCAGCCCGCCTTCCTCGGCGCGTCCCTTGACGATCTTTAGGCAGGAGCCGACAACCCTGGCCACGTCGATCTCTTCCTCGCAGAGTTCGAGCTGTCCGGCCTCGATCTTCGAAAGGTCGAGGATGTCGCTGATGACTTGCAGGAGGTGATTGCCGGACGCATTGATGTCCCTCGCGTACTCTAGGTATTTCGGGCTGCCGACGGGGCCGAACATCTCGCCCCGTATCATCTCCGAGAAGCCGATGATGGCGTTGAGCGGCGTGCGCAGCTCGTGGCTCATGTTGGCGAGGAACTCCGACTTGGCGCGGTTGGCCAGCTCGGCCTGCTCCTTGGCCTCGAGCTGCGCGTGTTCCGCTCGCATACGCTCCCCAACTTCCCTTTCAAGCGTTACGTTCTGCGCTTCGATCGTTTCCTTGCCACGCATGAGGTCGGCATATTGCTGCTTGAGAATGCGATCAGCACGCCGGACGATCAGGGATAGCACCCCGTACAACAATCCGAACACAAGCAAGCCGCCGACCACGATCTTGATCGTGACACTATCGACCCTCCTCATTAATGGTGTCACATCGGTATACAGTTCGAAGACCCCCTCGATCGTACCGTCGCCGCGCTTGATCGGGAGATAGCTCTCGACGAGGTCCCGGTCCGTTACCTCGCCGGAGAAAGCGCTGAACGTTTCGCGGAACGAGAGTTTGCTCGCGGGTTTTCCTTGCTGTGCCGCCGCGAGGAATCCCGGATTGTTGCTCTTGTCCATACCCATCTGACTGGGCTCCGAGGAATAGACCGTCAGCCCGTCGAGGTTATAAATCTTGACCTTGAGCACGGGTAGACCCTCTGTAAGCGCCAGTAGGGAGTCATGAATCTCTCGGGTTTCCGGATGCGCCCGCAAGGCGTCTCCGTCCACCCCCGCGACCGACATGACGTAGGAGGAAAATCTCGGCCATAAGGTATTGGCGAACGAGCGGGCCAGGAAGACATTCTGGCTCTCGGCCGTCACGACAAGTTCGTTGACCGCGTTGTGCCGAGAGAAAACGACGAGCACAACGATAACCGCGACTATGGCGACTGCGCTCGCGAGCGAGTAGTAGCGAAAAAGCCTGAACATCGATACTCCGGACCGAAATGGCCGAGTTCGAGGTCTTTTTCTTCAGGGACCAGAATTCCCCCTGCCGAATCGCACCCCAACCCGTGACGCTTGCAACGCAAGCCGGCCCTTCTACATTGGGCTAAGCTGCTGCCAGCCGGGGACTCCGCATGAGTACCATGGTATGTCACATTGTGGTTTACAAAGCCTTAACTCAACAGGCTATGCTGAACAGCGTTAACGAATTATTTATACGCTTGGCGCACGGAATTGCGGGGTGGCGCGCTGGCCGGCGGGCCAGCCGTAACCAGCCCTCGGCTACGCCGCGCTCGCCGTGCGCGCAACGATCCGTTCGGCGGGGAAGCGCACGGTGGCCGTGGTGCCGGCGCCGATCTCGCTCGTCAGCTCGAGCGTGGCGCCGTGCAACTCGGCGAGCGCCTTGGTGAGCGGCAAGCCCAACCCCGTGCCCTCGTACTTGCGGCTGAGCGCGCTGTCGACCTGGCCGAACGGTATCAGTGCCGTGGCGATGTCCTCGGGGGCGATGCCGATGCCGCTGTCGGTTACCCGGATGACGAAGCCGCGGCGCGGACCCACCTCCGCCGCCAGCGTGATCTTGCCGCCGTCGGGGGTGAACTTGACCGCGTTGGACAGCAGATTGAGCAGAATCTGCTTGAGCTTGCGCTCGTCGGCGCGCAGCGCCGGAAGATCGGACGGGATCCGGCGTTCCAGCGTTAATCCGCCGGCCTCGGCGCGTTCCTTGACCAGCGTCAGACACGAGCGGATGGCCCGGGCCACGTCGACGTCCTCCTCGTAGAGTTCGAGCTTGCCGGCCTCGATCTTCGACAGGTCGAGAATGTCTGTGATCAGCTCCAACAGGTGCTTGCCGGAGTCGTTGATGTCCTTGGCGTACTCCAGATACCTGGCGTTGCCGACTTTGCCGAACACCTGACCGTGGATCATCTCGGAGAAGCCGATGACGGCGTTGAGCGGGGTGCGCAGCTCGTGGCTCATGTTGGCGAGGAACTCCGACTTGGCGCGGTTTGCGAGCTCGGCCTGCTCCTTGGCTTCGAGCAGTTGTTCTTCGGCGCGCTTGCGCTCGGTGATGTCGCGCAGGGCGGCGATGAACACCCGCTTTTCGTCGAGGGTCACTTCGCTAACCGCGAGTTCCAGCGGAAAGGTCGAACCGTCCTTGCGGCGCCCCGTGACCTCGCGCGGGCCGACGCCAAGAATCTTCGCTTTGCCGGTGCGCAGGTACTTGCGAATATAGCCGTCGTGCCGGTCGTGGTCGGGCTCGCCCATCAGCATCGCGACGTTGCGGCCGATGACCTCGTCCGCCGCGTAGCCGAAGGCGCGCTCGGCGGCGGGATTAAACGACCTGACATTGCCGGTCTCGTCGATCGTGACGACGCTGTCGGCGACGTTGTTCAAGATGGCGCGGATGCGCTGCTCGCCCTCGCGCAACTCCTCCTCGGCGCGCTTGCGCTCGGTGATGTCGGCCGCAATCGTCGCGGTCCCGCCGTCGGCCAATCGGTGCTCGGAGACGAGCACGCACCGGCCGTCTTGCCGCGCAAGCTCGAACGGCCCGTGCGGCGTCCTGTGCCGCTCGAGGCGTTCCTGGATCCACTCCTCCTCGCGGCCCAGGGCCTCGGGCGCCAAGCCCTTGCCGACGATTGCCCGGATGAAGTCTTCGAACCTCGTTCCGGGCGCCGTGGCCTCGGGAATCGCGCGATTGATGTCGCGAAATTGTTCGTTACACACGACGATCCGGTCATCGGCATCGAACAGGACGAAGGTTTCCGATAGCCCTTCGATCGCCGCGGCCAGGCGACGGGAGGTCTCCTCGGCCCGCGCGCGCTCGGTGATGTCCTGGGTCGTCCCCGTCACGAGGACCGGCTCGCCGGCCTTGTCGAGCGTGACTTCGCCCTGCTCGTATAACACGCGCACGGCGCCGTCCGGCAAGACGATCCGGAACCGTAGGCTGCAAGGCTCCCGGTTCTCGAGTAAACCATCGGTCGCCGTGTCGAGAGCCTCTCTGTCGCCGGGGTGGACGCGCTTGAGGAATGCTTCCCGGGACGTGTCCGTATCCTCCGGCGTCATCCCAAGCAGCAGATTCATTTCGGCCGACCGTCGAACCTGGTTGGTCTTGACGTTCCACTCCCAGTTGCCGATGTGGGCAATGCGCTGGGCGTTGGCCAGGCTCGCTTCGCTCTCGCGCAGCGCCGCTTCCGCCCGCTTGCGCTCGGTGATGTCGACAAGGGTCCGTTGGATCGCCCGTCCGCCTTCCCACTTCACCACCCGGACGTGGTTCTCCAACCAAATTCGCGAGCCGTCCTTTGTGACTCCCTGGAACTCGTAGGTCGTCGGCGCCTTCCTGCCCTGGAGCCGATCTCGCGCATACTTCTTGAGACGGCGGCGGTCCCGAGGCGCCACGTGCGTGTAAATCGAGCTCTGCGCCAGGAACTCTTCGGGGCTGTCATAGCCGAAGATCTTGGCATACGCCCGGTTGACTAAACACACTTTGCTTCTTTCGTGGATCAGGACCCCCTGGATGGAGCCCTCGATCAGGTTGCGGAACTGCTCCTCTTTCTCCGTAAGCCGCTCCTCTGCCAGTTTGATCTCGGTGATGTTGCTGCGGACGACGACGATGCCGCCGTCGCTGGTCTTGCGCTCGCCGATACGCAGCCAGCGGCCGTCGGTGTAGCGTAGTTCGAAGACGCCTTGGGCCTCGCGGTGCCGCCGCATCCGGTCGCGGAGCCACTCCTCCTCGCGGCCGACGGCAGCGGGAACCCGGCCGCCGTGTGCAACCGTCCGCATGAGGTCCTCGAAGCGGACCCCCGCAGCGACATGCACTCCGCCCAAGTCGAAGGGCTCACGATAGTTGCTGTTGCACAGAACCAGGCGGTCGTCCGAATCGTAGAGCGCGAAACCTTCGGATATGGATTCGATGGCGTCGAGGAGCTGCTGTTGTGCCTGCTTCGCGCGCGCCTCGCTCTCGCGCAACGCCTCCTCGGCGCGCTTGCGCTCGCTGATGTCGCGGAACACCACCACCGCGCCCAACAGGTTGCCGTTCTCGCGGATGGGCGTGCTGGTGTACTCCACAGGGAAGCTGCTGCCGTCCTTGCGCCAGAAGACCTCATCCGAGGCGTGATGGAGCTCGCCGTCCCTGAAGGCGGCGTAGATCGGGCATTCCTCGCGGGGATAGGGGCTGCCGTCGGGTTTGGTGTGGTGCAGGATGTCGTGCTGGGGCTTGCCGATCAGGTCCTCGGGCTCCCAGCCGATCATGCCGGCCGCGGCCGGGTTGACGAACGTGGTCCTTCCTTTGAGATCAAGCCCGTAAATCCCCTCTCCGGCGGCGCCGAGGATCAGGTCGTTCTGGCGGCCGAGCTCACGGATCGCCTCTTCCGCGCGCTTGAGCTCGGTGATGTCGGTGCGGATGCAGACCGTGCCGCCGTCCGTGGTCCGGCGCTCGAACGCCTGCGTCCAACGGCCGTCGGCATGTTGCTCCTCGACTGCGGCCCCGGGATGACGAAATTGGTCGAGACGTTTGCGCACCCGGTCCTCGACGCTCCCGGCGTCCAAAGCCGGTGTCGCCCTTTCGAGCCTGGCGCGGGTTAGATCCTCGAAATGGGCGCCCGGCACCAGAAGCTCGGCAACTTCGGGAAAGAATTCGCGGGCCTTGCTGTTGCACAGGACCAGACGCTCGTCGGCATCGTAAAGGATGAACGAAGCCGCGCTGCTCTCGACGGCGTCGAGGAGCTGTTGCTGTGCCTGCTTCGCGCGCGTCTCGGCCTCGACCTCGATGGTGAGGTCGGAGCCGGTGCCGCGATAGCCCTTGAACTCGCCCCGCTCGTCGAACAGCGGCACCCCGCTGACCGACCAGTGCCGGCGGCGGCCGTCCGGCGCGACGTAGGTGTAGCGGAAGTCGCGGAACGGCCGGCGCGCCTCAAGGTCGGCGAGGTGCCGGCGCCATTTCCCGCGATCGGGATCTCCCTTGTCGAGCTCGTGCCGCGTCTTGCCAAGGATGTCCTCGGGCCTCATTCCGGTGACCGTGAGCAGGCGGTCCGAGAAGTAAGAGAATCGGAGGTTCTCGTCCATCTCCCAGAACCAGTCGGTGGCCGCCTCGGCGAAGTGCTTGAACCGGCGCTCGCCCTCGCGCAGCGCCGCCCGGGCCCGCTGGCGCTCGCTTTGCGCCCGCGCGAACCAAAAAAGGCCCGCCACCAGCATGAAAAGCAATACGCCAACGAGGGCCGTCACGGTCTTCATGAAGAGAGAGACCGTGGCGACCGCTCCGTAAACGGCGTTCGCGCTGGTCTCGCGAGCGGCCTGTATCTCGGCGTCGAGGACCGCCATCGCTTGCAGCGCCGGCGTATCGTCGATCCTGACCGCCTCGTCGATCTCACGCGAGGTTTTGCCCGCGCTCGCAAGTCTCTCGGCAACGGCCACGGCGTCGGCGTAGCGGGCGACGGCTCGGCCGAGGTCTCTCAGCGCGGCCTTTTCCGTGTCGTTGACGCCGAGCGCCTCGTAAGCGGTGAGCGCCACCGTCGCGTCCCTGAACTTCGCGTGGATCTTCACGATACGCGGCCGATCCATGCGCAGCACGAAGTTCTTGAAGTGGTGGATCATGCCGCCGAAGCCGATGGCGCCGCGCAGCTCGTTCAGGATGGCGCCCTTCGCCGCCGGACCCGTGTCGAACTTCTGCCACGTGTCCCCCATGCCGCCCACTTTGGCTATGGTGAAAAACGACGTGGCGACGACGGTCACGCCGGTGGCCGTCAACAACACGGCGATCGCGATGCCAAGGGTCTTGATCTTGAGGCCGTTCAGAACCTTGAGCATTGCACAGAGCCTCCAAAAGCGGTGGGTGCGCCAAGTATCGATCTTGCCCCAACCCGCAAGCCCCGACCGCCGCGTCCGCAAACGGACGGCGGCTGCAACCGCGTATACCCCGCCGCAGGCACGGATCTTCTCGATCCGCGCGAACAGTCTCCGCTCCGTCAGCGAAAAGGCCCCTTGGTTCATGGCGTGCAAGCGGCGCACCCGCTCTCCCGACGGGGAGTTTGCCTGCCTTAACGTTAACGATTCGTTAAGCGTTAACGATCCGGTAAGCGTATGCGGCGCCGGTAGGTGCGCAGGGGCACCAGACCGGGCCGGCCGCCGGGCGGCAAAGGGATCGCGCGGGATCGCGCGGGATTAAGAGGCTGCCGCCTCCGTCAGGCCGGCGTCGTCGCGGGCCGCGTCGGCGGCGTTGAAGCTGCGGCCCAGCTTGGCCAGCAGATAGTCGAGGTTGTCGGAATCGAGCTCTTCGAACTGCGTGAGAAAGCGCTCGATGGTGCGCGTGCGGTAGCGCTCGCGATCGTCGGGCCCGCCGTCGTAGTCCACCTCGCGCGCGACGTTGACCGCCACCCGCACGGCGGCGTACATCTCTTTGGGCAAGCCCGCCCGGCGGTAAAGGATTTCCAGTCCGCGGGGGCTCTCGTCGTGGACCAGCTCGTGAGCGTTGGCCACGGGAATCCCCGCGAGCCGCGCCATCGCCGACTCGAAGAACACGAGATCGCCCGTGCACAAGGCGCGAAAGACGATCGACGGCGTCAACCGGCGGCTCGCGTGCAGATGGGCGACCAAGTCATCGATATCCGCGGCCTTGTTCCCGCTCGAGACGAGGCCCAGCGTGGCCCTCTCGCGGCTTTCCAGGATAAGGTCGGCAGCCACGTCGACCGACAGGTCGTGATGCGTGACCAAGTGCTCGCGCAAGCGGTCCGAAACCATGCTCACCAACCGCTCGGCCACCTTGATCGGCAGGCGCGCCCGGTGGGCAAGGTTGTGTTTCACCGCACCGCTCTGCGGGAACGTATCAAGGATTCTCTCGTAGGTGACCTCGCTGAATTCCGCCCCCGTATTGCCGGCGAGCGTGACCACGGCGTCTTCGTCTTGGGACTTGACCAGGGCGTCGGAGACGGCGGACGAGACGGTTTGGCGCCTTGCCACGGCGACCCGGCTCGAGCTCGGCTGGGTTCCCACGATCTCGATCAGGTCCTCGTCGATCAGCACCTGCGAGAACATCAGCATCGGCTCGGCGACGTCGATCACGTCCTTGGCCAAGGACAGCGCCACGTCGTGCGGCACTAGGGGGCTGTGCTTGAGGCTCTCCGACAGCTCCTTGCGGACGCGAACCTCCGCGTCGCGCAACATCATGCGGAAGATTTCTTCGGCGATCGCGCGCGCCGGCGAATCCATTTTGCCGCCGCTGAATTCGGCGCCGATCTTGGCCGCCGTCTCCGCCCGCGCCGCGGCCGAGTGTTCCTTGAGGAGCCTGGCGACATCGCGTTGCGTCAATACGGCCATGGCATCCTTTCACGCGCTCGTCGCGAACCGACAAGGTTTGGGCGCCCGACGGCAACCGCTCAAGCTCCGGGCGTCACTCCCCTTGGGCGGCGTATTGTGCGAGCGCAAAGGTTAAGCAACTCTTACCAAGGGCTTGCCGCGCGGCGGCCGCGAGGAACTTGGTTGCCGGTTGACCGGCCGGCGGCAACCGCGCGAGGATGCGCCGGGTCACGCGCCGCGTCGTGGCGGCGCGGCAGCCGAGCCGGCGGCGGCGATATCGCCGGGCCGTGCAGCGAGGGAAGCTCGCGATGAAGGTTTATCGGGGGGTTCGCACGCCCAAGGGCTGTGTGGTCACGGTCGACGAGGCGCCGCTCGATCCGCGGCCGGATCGCGGGGGAGAGGCGGCGGCGGATTTCGAATGGGGGTACGACGGCGCCGGCCCCAGGCGCCTCGCGCTCGCCATTCTCGCCGATTTCCTCGGCGACGACGGTACCGCCCTCAACCACCAGCGGACGTTCGCCGAGGCGGTCATCGCCGATCTCAAGGGCGACGAGTGGACGCTCACGGCGGAGAGCATCGAGAGCGCGCTCGCTCACATCGTGGCGGTTCCGATGGACCTCAAGACGCTGCTCGACCGCGCCCGCGGCCGCCGCTCCTAACCAAAAAAGAGGCCCCGCTCCTAAACAAAAAAAGGACTGGCCCCTTTTCAGCGGGCCGCGATCAGCGCGTCGGCGAGCTCGACGAAGCCGTGGCCGCCGCGCCCTTCGCTCACCCAGGCCGGCAGGTGCGCAAGCCGGCCGACGAAGTCGCGCACGTTGGCGACCCCGACCGAGTGCGGGAAGTACCCGAACATCGGGGCGTCGTTCGGCGAATCGCCCACGAAGACGATGGTCTCGCGCGCCGCGTCGAGGTCGAGGCCGAACCGCTCGTCGAACATGAGCCTCGTCATCGCCAGCTTGTCGTAGTCGCCGAACCAGCCGTTGACGTGGATCGAGCTCACCATGGCGGTGGCGCCGGCCGC
>JADFMW010000068.1 GCA_022563655.1 Pseudomonadota bacterium | reverse complement strand
GGACGAAACGCTTGATTGCGCGATGAATGCCGTCACAATGACGGCCGCGGCGATCCGTTCCACGGCAACTGCGATGTTTCGCATCATTCCGTCCATCCTGTCGGGGGCTGGCGCATGAGCGACAAGGCGAGCACGGCCGCGTCCGACGACGAGGACACGAACCCGACCTGGGGCGGGCGCTTCGCCGCGCGCCCCGCCGGGGTGATGGAAGAGATCAACGCCTCGATCGGCTTCGACAAGCGGCTCTACGCCCAGGACATCGCCGGCTCCAGGGCGCACTGCACGATGCTGGTGGCGCAAGGCATCGTGACAAGCGAGGACGGCGCCGCGATCCTCTCCGGCCTCGATCGCATCCGGCGCCAGATCGAGCGCGGCGAGCTGGCGTTCGACACGGCGCTCGAGGACATTCACATGAACGTCGAGGCGCGCCTGAAGGAGATCATCGGCGACGCCGCCGGGCGCCTGCATACGGGGCGCTCGCGCAACGACCAGGTGGCGACCGATTTGCGCCTGTGGCTGCGCGACGCGATCGACCGGCTCGACGGCGAGCTCGTCGGGCTGCAGGCGGCGCTGATCGACCAGGCCGAGCGCCACGCGGCAACGGTGATGCCCGGCCTGACCCACCTGCAGCCGGCCCAGCCGGTGACCTTCGGCCACCACCTCCTGGCCTACGTCGAGATGTTCGGGCGCGACCGCGGCCGCGCGGCGGACTGCCGCAAGCGCCTCAACGAATGCCCCCTGGGCGCCGCGGCGCTTGCCGGCACCTCGTTTCCGATCGACCGCGAGGCGACCGCCCGCGCGCTCGGCTTCGACCGGCCCGCCGCCAACTCGATGGACGCCGTCTCCGACCGCGATTTCGTCGTCGAGTTTCTCTCGGCGGCGGCGCTGGGCGCCGTCCACCTCTCGCGCCTTGCCGAGGAGATCGTCATGTGGTCGAGCGCCCAGTTCGGGTTCGTCACGCTCTCGGACGCGTTCACCTCGGGCTCGTCGATCATGCCGCAGAAGCGCAATCCCGACGCCGCCGAGCTGGTGCGCGGCAAGACCGGACGCATCGTCGGCGCGCTGGTGGCGCTGCTGGTGACCATGAAGGGCCTGGCGCTGAGCTACGGCAAGGACCTGCAGGAGGACAAGGAGCCGCTGTTCGACGCCGCCGACAGCCTTTCTTTGTGCGTGCGCGCGATGACGGGCATGATCGCGGACATGACCGTGAACGCAGAGGCGATGCGCGCCGCCGCCGAGGCGGGCTACGCCACCGCCACCGACCTCGCCGACTGGCTGGTGCGGCGCCTGGACGTGCCGTTCCGCGACGCCCACCACGCCGCCGCGCGCATCGTCGGCCTCGCCGAGGCGCGCGGCGTGCGTCTCGCCGACCTGCCGCTCAAGGCGCTGCGCGAGGTCGAGCCGCGCATCGATAAGACGATCCGCGAGGTCCTCGCGGTCGAGCGCGCCGTCGCCAGCCGCACGAGCTTCGGCGGCACCGCGCCCGATCGGGTGCGCGCGGCGGCGGCCCGGGCCCGGGAGCGGTTCCTGTGAGGCGCGCGCTCGTCGTCGTCGCCCTCGCCGCCCTGCTCTTGGGCGGGCTCTCGGCGTGCGGCAAGAAGGGCGATCTCAGGGCGCCTCCGACGAACCGCGTCGAGGCGCCCGTCGCGCCCGCCGCGCCCATCGCGCGTGTTGGGGCGCTGTCGGCGTGAACCACTTCGACTACCGCGACGGCGCGCTCCACGCCGAAGACGTGGCGCTCAAGGACATCGCCGAGGCGGTCGGGACGCCGTTCTACTGCTATTCGACGGCGACGATCGAGCGCCATTACCGGGTCTTCACCGCCGCCTTCGCCGATGCCCCGGCGACCGTGTGCTACTCGCTCAAGGCCAACTCGAACCTTGCCGTGGTGCGCACCCTCGCGGAGCTCGGCGCCGGCGCCGACGTCGTCTCCGGCGGCGAGCTGCGGCGCGCGCTCGCCGCCGGCGTGCCGGCCGAGCGCATCGTGTTCTCGGGCGTCGGCAAGACGCGCGACGAGATGGCGCTCGGGCTCGACGCCGCCATCCTCCAGTTCAACGTCGAGTCGGTGGCCGAGCTCGATGCGCTGAGCGAGCTGGCGGCGGCGGCGGGCGCCCGCGCGCCGGTGGCGCTGCGCATCAATCCCGACGTCGACGCCCGCACCCACGGCAAGATCACCACCGGCACGCGCGCCACCAAGTTCGGCATCCCGATCGCACAAGCCCCCGCCGCGGCCGCCCGCGCGGCGACGCTGCCCGCTGTCGATCTCGTCGGGCTTGCCGTGCACATCGGCTCGCAGCTCACCGATCTCGCCCCGTTCGAGGCCGCGTTCGGGCGCATGGCCGACCTCGCGCGGACGCTGCGCGCCGACGGCCACGCGATCGAGCGGCTCGACCTCGGCGGCGGCCTGGGCATCCGCTACACCGACGAGACGCCGCCCGATCCGGAGGCCTACGCCGCGGTGGCGAAGCGCGCCGTCTCCGGGCTCGGCTGCCGGCTGCTGCTCGAGCCCGGCCGCGTGCTCGTCGGCAACGCCGGAGTGCTGGTCACGCGGGTGCTCGACGTCAAGGAAGCCGGTGGGCACACGTTCGTCGTCGTCGACGCGGCGATGAACGACCTGTTGCGCCCGGCGCTCTACGACGCCCAGCACGCCATCGAGCCGGTGACCGAGCCGCTGCCGGAGGCGGCCCGGGCGCCGGTCGACGTCGTCGGTCCGGTGTGCGAGAGCGCCGACTCATTCACCAAGAACCGGCCCCTGCCGCCCGTCGCGGCGGGCGATTTGCTCGCGATCCGCACGGCGGGCGCGTATGGCGCGGTCATGGCCTCGAGCTACAACGCCCGTCCGCTGACGCCCGAGGTGCTGGTCAAGGGCTCGGCCTACGCGGTGGTGCGCCGCCGGCCGAGCTTCGACGAGACCGTGGCGGCGGAGCACATGCCCGACTGGCTGGTCGAGACGCCCGGACGGGCGCCTGGGCGGGCGACCGTGGGCAGGCGGGGGGCGGCATGAGCCGCCGCACCGGTCCGATCGCCGCCGCCGCCGCGGCCCTGCGGCGGCGCGTCTGGCTCGCCCGCGCGGCGCTGGCGTGGGAGCGGCTGTGGCCGGCGCTATGGCCCGCAACGCTTATCGCCGGGCTGTTCCTCGCCGCCGCGCTGTTCGACCCGTGGACGCTCATGCCCGGCTGGCTGCACGCGGCGCTGTTGGCGCTGTTCGGCGCCGCCTTTGTCGGCGCCCTGGGGCGCGCCGCCACGCGCATCAGAGCGCCGACCGAAGCGGAGGCCATCCGCCGCATCGAGCGGGCGAGCGGCCTTGAGCACCGGCCGCTCGGCGCGCTCGGCGACCGGCCCGCGGCGGCGCCCGGAGACCGCACGGCGGAGCGCGTGTGGGGGGCGCACCTCGAGCGCATGGCGCGGGCGGCGCGGCGGCTGCGCGTCGGCGTCGCCTCGCCGGGCCTGGCCAGCCGCGATCCGCTGGCCCTGCGCGCGGTCCTGCTGCTGGTCCTGATCGTCGCCGCCACCGCCGCCGGCGGCGACGGCGCGAGCCGTCTGGCGCGCGCGTTCCAGCCCGACTTGTCGGGCCTCGGCGGTGGCGGCCCGGCCGAGCTTGACCTGTGGATCACTCCGCCGGCCTACACCGGGGCGCCGCCGGTGTTCCTCGCCACCGGTCCCCGCGCCGAGCCTGCGCTGCAACCCGCCGAGGTGACGGTGCCGAGCGGCAGCGTCGTGCTCGCCCGGGTGCGCGGCGGCCGCGCCGTGCCGCGCCTCGAGATCGGCGACGAACAGATTCCGTTTACGACCGTCGAGGGGGCCAACTACGAGCTGCGCACGACTCTGACCAAGGGACGCCGGCTCGCGGTCGTTCAGGGCGCCGACGAGCTGGCCGCCTGGCCGCTCTCGGTGATCGCCGATAAGCCGCCGGTGATTGAGTTCGCCGCGCCGCCGGCACGGACCCATCGCGCGGCGCTCAGGCTCGATTACCTGGCCGAGGACGACTACGGCCTCGCTTCGATCGAGGCAACCATCCGCCGCGCCGACGATCCCGGCCAGTCGTTTACCGTCGATCCCCCGCTGCCGCGGGTGGGCGCCACGAGCGCCCGCGAGATCAGCTTTCACGACCTCACGTCGCACCCCTGGGCGGGGCTGCCGGTGACCATCACCCTCGGCGCGGTCGACGCGGTCGGCCAGAGCGGGGCCAGCGATGCCGTGGCCACGGTGCTGCCCGAGCGCATCTTCAACCATCCGGTCGCGCGCGCGGTGATCGAGCAGCGCAAGGCGCTGACGCTCGACCCCACGAAGCGGGTCGAAGTGAGCCTTGCGTTGTACGAGATCTCGCGCGAGCCGCAGAAATTCTTCGAGGACTTAACAGTCTTCCTGGCGCTGCGCGTGGCCCGCTGGCGACTGCTCTACGACGACTCGGCAAAGGCGACAGCGGAGATCCAGGACCTCTTGTGGGACCTCGCGCTGACCATCGAGGAAGGGCCGCTGGCGCTCGCCGAACGGGACCTGCGCGAGGCGCAGCAGGCGCTGCTCGACGCGCTCGCCGGCGAGGCCCCCGACGAAGAGATCGAACGGCTGACCGACGCGCTGCTCGCGGCGCTGGACGAGTTCCTCGACGCCCTCGTCGCGCGGGCGATGGAGCAGCAGGCCTTCGCTACGGGCCTGGAGGGGCAATTGCTGCAGGCGCTGCGGCGCGACGATCTTGTCGACCTGATCGAGCGGGTGCGCGAGCTGTCCCGCATCGGCGCCCGGGACGCCGCCCGCCAGCTTCTTTCCCAGATCCAGCAAGCGCTCGAGAACATCCGCCTCGGCGGCTTCCCGGCGCAGCAGGACCTGACTCAGGGCGATGCGATGCTGCGCGACCTCGGGCGGCTGATCGAGCAACAGCAGGAACTGCTCGATCAGACGTTCCGGCGGGCACAGGGCGCCGGCCAGCCGCGCGACGACGATCGGTCGGGGGGCGCCCGGCAGCAGGAGTTGCGCCGCGGCCTTGGCGAGGTGATGCGCGGGTGGTCCGAGACAGGCATACCCATTCCCCGTCCCCTCGGCCGGGCCGAGCAGGCGATGCGCGAGGCCGGACGGGCGCTTGGGCAAAACCTGCCGGGCCAAGCCGTCGGGCCGCAGAGCGAGGCCATCGACCAGATGCAGCAAGGGGCGCAGGCGATGATCGAGGGGCTCTTGCGCCAGCTTGGTCAGGGTTCGCCGCAGCCGTCAAACTTCCTCGGCCTGTTCGGCGGCGCGCGCGACCCGCTGGGCAGAAACGCTCCTGGCCGCGGTTACACTGACGACGGCCGGACCCGGGTGCCCGACGAGGCCGACGTGCAGCGCAGCCGCGCGATCCTCGAGGAGCTTTACCGTCGCGCCAACGACTTCGATCGCCCGGCGCTAGAACGCGACTACATCCGACGCCTGCTGCGGCGGTTCTAGCCCGAGGGCCGCGCCGGCGCGGCGAGCACCGCCTTCACCGCGGCGCAGATCTCGACCATGCTGAACGGCTTGCTGACGACTTTGTGGACCAGCGCGTCTAGGTTGTGGGCGCGCGCATGCTCGTCGGCGTAGCCGGTCATCAGCACGATCCTGAGGTCGGGGAAGTCCTTGGTCACCTTCAGCGCGAGCGCGATGCCGTCGAGCTGCGGCATCACGATGTCGGTGAGCAGGAGATCGAAGGTCGCCGCCTGCAAGGCCTCGAGCGCCTCGCCGCCGTCGGCTACGGCGGTGATCTGGTGGCCCTCATGGACGAGCGCGCGGGTCAGGAACTCGCGCGTCGGGTCTTCGTCTTCGGCGATCAGGATATGGGCCATGGGCTCAGCCGCGGTGGTTGCCCGTTCCTTCCTCGATCGTGCCTATATAGGGAAGATCGCGAAAGAAATGCGCGTAATCGAGACCATAGCCGACGACGAACCGGTCGGGAACGGTAAAACCGCAAAAGTCGGCTTCAGAAGCCCCCTTTCGCTTGCCCGGCTTGTCGAGCAGCACGCACAGCTTGACCGAACGGGCGCCGCGTTCGAGCAACAGCCGCCGGGCGGCCGCCACGGTGCGGCCCGTCTCGAGGATGTCGTCGACCAGCAAGACGTCGCGGCCGTGAACGTCGTCGCCCAGGCCGCGCTTGATCGCAACCTGGCCCGAGCTTTCGGCGCCCTCGCCGTAGCTTGCAAGCGTGATAAAGTCGATCTGCGGGCGCATGCCGGCACGGTGAAAGGCGCGGATCAGGTCGGCGGCGAACACGAAGCCGCCCTTGAGGATGATGACGACCAGCACGTCGCGGGGCAGTTCGGCGGCGATCTCGCCGGCCAGGCCCTCGATGCGCGCGGCGATCTCCTCGGCGCCGAACAAGGGGCGAACGCGGGGTAACTCACGCGGCGCCATGACCGCCGTCGAGCCGCGCCGCGCCCACGTCAGCCACCGCGTTCCAAGCTGACGATCAGGTTGGCGTGAAACGGCGGATCCACGAAGCGGTCGCTGAACGCGGCTATTGCGCCAGGCGCCAGCTCGGAACCCGCCGGCGTCACGATCCACCTCTTGAGCACCCGCCGGTTCTCATCGTATATCTTCGCAAACACCTTGGGTATGGGGCGGGTTTCCGCCGAGATGTTGACGATCTCGCCGGTGACGACGACGACGGTGTGCTCGTTTTCGACGAAGGTCGATTGCTTGACGTTGCGCAGCTCGAAGAAATCGGCCGGCGCCGGCTCGACGAGACCGACCAGGACGTAAAGGCGCTCGGCCAGCGGCCAGGCCTGCACGATCCTGTCCCGCGCCGCCACGGCGCCGCCAAGCACGGCGGCGATCACGACGGCAAGCGCGGCCCACCCGATCCAATCCTTCGCGCCGTGCTGGTGCGGCAGAGCCGGCAGGTTGGAGCCCGGCGGAATCGGCTGCGTCTCGGGGGAGGCAACCGCCATGTCGACACGCTTGGGCATGTCGTCGGGAGGGGTTTCCACCCAGGTATGGGAGCACACCGCGCAGCGCACCATGCGACCCGTCTCGCCGAGCGCCGCGGGATCAACGAGGTAGCGCGTCACGCAAGACGGGCAGGTGATAATCATGAAGGCGGGCTTGGCTTGAAATCCGCCTTCTTATAGGCGGTTTGCGCGTTCCAAGGCAAGGCCCCGCTGTGGTGCTGGACGGCGGTGACGGGGATGTGTCATTCTCTGCCGCGAGAGGCTTTAGACCGCCTATCGACGGTGGGGAAGAGGCGCGACTTGGTTCGTTTCGAGTACGTCGGCATGCGCTACGGCACCGGTCCCGAAGTGCTGCGCGATATCTGTTTTACGATCGAACCAGGCTCGTTTCACTTCCTCATCGGTCCAAGCGGCGCCGGCAAGTCGTCGCTGCTTAAGATCCTATACTTGGGGCATCGTCCGTCGCGCGGCCTGCTCACCCTCTTCGGGCGCGACGTCGCCACGCTCCGGCGCGACGAGCTGCCCGCGCTCCGCCGCCGCATCGGCGTCGTCTTTCAGGACTTCCGGCTGCTTGCTCATCTCTCGGCGTTCGACAACGTCGCTTTGCCGCTGCGCATCGCCGGGGCGCGCGAGGACCAGATTCGCGAGCACGTGAGCGAGCTGCTGAAATGGGTTGGCCTGGGCGACCATCTCGACGCCTTGCCGGCGATACTTTCGGGTGGCCAGAAACAGCGCGTCGCGATCGCCCGCGCGGTGATTACGCGGCCGCGGCTGTTGCTCGCCGACGAGCCCACCGGCAATGTCGACCCCGAGGTCGGCGTGCGGCTTCTGTACCTTTTCGAGGAGCTCAACAAGATCGGCACCACCGTGCTGATCGCGACCCACAACGAGGCCCTGGCGGCGCGTTTCGATCGCCCGGTGATGCGGCTCGACGACGGCACGCTAAACACCGTGCCGCGCCGCCAGCTCAAGGTAGGCTAGGATGCTGAGGCGACGACCGGCGATGCCGTTGCAAGACGCCGCGGCGAACCGATTTCTTCCGTGGATCGTCGCGCTCATGGTCTATCTCGCCGCCCTGGCGCTGGCCGGCGCCATGGTGCTCGACAGCGCTGTCGCGCGCTGGCGCAGCGGTCAAGACAACACGCTCACGGTGCAGGTGCCGCCGGCCGAAAATGGGGCGCCGAGCGCCCAGGCGGCGGCCGCGCTCGAGGTGCTGCGCGACACGCGCGGCGTGGCCGCGGCGCGCCTGCTCGGACGCGACGAGCTCGTGGCCCTGCTCGAGCCTTGGCTGGGCAGGGGCAACGTCGCCCCCGACCTGCCGCTACCGGATCTCATCGACGTCAGGCTGACGCCGGGCGCCGCGCCGAGCCTGGCTGTCCTCGAGGCGCGCCTTAAGGCGGTGGCGCCAAAGGCCGAGATCGACGATCACGGCGTCTGGCTCGACCGGATCGCCGCCGCCGCGCGCACGCTACAGGCGGTGGCGTTCGCCGTCGTGCTGGCGATCGGCGCGGTCGCGGTCGGCACCGTGGTGTTCACCACGCGCACCAGCTTGGCGGTGCACCACGAGACGGTCGAGTTGCTGCACCTGATCGGCGCGCACGACGCCTTCGTCGCCCGCGCGTTCGCAAGGCAGGCGCTGTGGCTGGGGTTGCGCGGCGGCCTGCTCGGCTTCGGCCTCGCGGCGGTAACCCTGGCGGTGGTGCGGCACGTTACCGCCGGCCTCGAGGCGCCGCTGCTGCCGCGCCCGAGCCTGACGTTGGCCGCGCTCGCCGTGCTCGCCGCGCTGCCCGTGGTCAGCGCCCTGGTCGCCATGGTGACGGCGCGGATGACCGTCTTGCGGGCGCTGCAGCGGATGACCTGAACGATGTCCGCGACCCCTCGCCCGCTGCCGCGCCGCACCAGGCCACACGATGGGGGCCCGCCATGAGACGCAAATGGCGCCTGCGCCGACGGCGCTCGCCGTACGCCCGCGTCGTGCTCGGGGTCTTGTTAACCGCCATCGTCTTGTGGCTGGCCGGGCTGGTGTGGTTCGGCCAGCAGGTGCCGCGCCGCGTCGAAGAAGAAGCCCGGTTCGCCGTCACCGACGCCATCGTCGTGCTCACCGGCGGCGCCGGACGGTTGGGAACCGGTCTCGAGTTGCTCGAGCAGGGACGGGCGAAGAAGCTGTTCATCTCGGGCGTCCATCTTGGGGTCGACGTTGCCGAGATCTTGCGCGTCTCGCGCCAGGAGCCGGACGCGTTCGAGTGCTGCATCGAAGTCGGCTACGACG
Organism: Pseudomonadota bacterium; assembly: GCA_022563655.1. Taxonomy (GTDB): domain Bacteria; phylum Pseudomonadota; class Alphaproteobacteria; order JAAXGF01; family JAAXGF01; genus JADFMW01. Next base: position 1,786 of record JADFMW010000068.1, on the reverse strand, counting down.
CCACGAACACCGCCGGCAATGCGCGCGAAACGGCGCGGTGGATGGCGGCCGAGGGTTATCGCTCGCTGCGCCTGGTGACCGCGAGCTATCACATGCCGCGCAGCCGCGCCGAGTTCCGCCGCACCATGCCCGACTTCAAGCTGGTCCTCCACCCGGTGTTCGCCGACACCCCCCGTGACGAGGCGTGGTGGTCGTCGCTCAGGAGCATCAGCCTGATATCGAGCGAGTTCACGAAGTACCTCGTCACCATTGCGCGCCCCGCGCCACGGCCGGCGCGATGACGGTCCTCCGCTCGTTGATCTTCCAGACGCTATTGTATATCTGGATAATTGTACCTGGCATCCTATGCCTGCCGCTTCTGATCCTGCCGCGGCGCGCCTTGGTCTGGAGCGCCAGGCTCTGGTGCCGGGGGGTCATGGGGCTGCTCGCCGGGACCGTTGGCCTGACCTACCGGGTGCGCGGCCGCGAGCTCATCCCCGAGGCCCCGGCCGTCTTCGCGTCGAAGCACCAATCGGCCTGGGACACCGTGGCGGCGGAGATCCTCATTCCCGACGCCGCGATCATCATAAAGAAGGAGCTGCAGCCGGTACCCTTGTTCGGGTGGTATCTGTGGAAACACGGGATGATCGCCGTCGACCGCCAAGCCGGACCCCGGGCGCTTAAACGCTTGGTGGCGGACGCGCGCGCCGTCCTTGACGCTGGCCGCCCGGTGCTGATCTACCCCGAGGGCACGCGGACGGCGCCGGGCGAGCGCAAGCCTTACCTACCGGGCGTCGCCGCGCTTTACCTCCACCTCGGGGTCCCGGTCGTGCCGGTGGCGCTGAATTCGGGGGTGCTCTGGGCTCGCCGCAGCTTCGTGAAGCAGCCCGGGCGCGTCGACGTCGAGTTCCTGGCGCCGATATTGCCCGGCCTCGACCGCAAGCGCTTCCTGGCCGAGCTCGAGGAGCGTATCGAGACGGCCACGGCCGCGCTCGTCGCGGGCGCCCTTGTGGGTAAGTCTGTGGGTAACATGGCCGCGAGCCCGCACAGGTCTGTGTAAAATCTCGGGATAAAACAAATAAACTCTGCAATAACAAGACACTGTCTAGACTCCACACGTGCGCCGTTCTGTGGAAACATAACAGAAACATCTGTTGACGTAAGCCTGCTGCGGCCATAGAATCGCGGATCCACCCGGCGGATTCACCCGGCGGATCCACCCGGGGCTTTCCCCGGGATCGGGCGTTGATCGCCCGTGATTGAGCGGAGCTCCCGATGCCGAACATCGCACCGATTTCCCTGCAGATATGGGACATGAAGTACCGCCTGCGGTCGAGCGACGGGGCGCCCATCGACGCCACCATCGAGGGCACCTGGCGGCGCGTGGCGCGGGCGTTGGCCGCGCCCGAGGCCGAGCCGGCGCGCTGGGAAGAGCGCTTCTACGAGGCGCTGGCCGACTTCCGCTTCCTGCCGGCGGGGCGGATTCTGGCCGGCGCCGGGGCCAAGCGCTCGGTCACGCTGTGCAACTGCTTCGTCATGGGCGCGATTCCCGACGACATGGCCGGTATCTTCGAGCATCTCAAGGAAGCGGCGCTGACGATGCAGCAGGGCGGCGGCATCGGCTACGATTTCTCGACGCTGCGCCCCACCGGCGCGCCGGTGCGGGGCGTCGGCGCCGACGCCTCGGGCCCCTTGAGCTTCATGGACGTGTGGGACGCCATGTGCCGCACCATCATGAGCGCCGGCCACCGCCGCGGCGCGATGATGGCGACGATGCGCTGCGACCACCCCGACATCGAGGCCTTCA
>JADFMW010000067.1 GCA_022563655.1 Pseudomonadota bacterium | reverse complement strand
GCCGCCGGCCGAGGGGGTCGAGTTCGCCTGCGAGCTGTTGGGCGTCGAGCCGCCGCCCCTGGTGCCGTTCGACGAGGCCGAGCTGTCGCCGATGGGCCGCAGCTTCTACGCCGACAACAAGCGCGTGCGCAACGACCGCATCAAGGAGGAGCTCGGCGTCGCCCTCGAATACCCGGACTACCAGGCGGGCCTGCGCGAGCTGTTGTGCGGAGGCCATTGAGTCGAGGCCCATCGGAGGCGCCGCCGAGCCTATTCCAGGGCCCGGACGAACGCATACGGTTCAGTGTTTTGCGGCTGGCGGATGTCGGGGCGGACACCGCCCTTGCCGGCCGACCCGAACGCTACAATATCGTCAGAGAATTGATCCAGATCAGGGCCAGGACGTCTCGCGGGCGATATCAGCTTAAGATATAGCTTGTATAATCCCGCGCCGCACAGCGCGCGGAGCCTAGCCGCGGTTTTTCCGCGCAACCGGACCAGCGGACGATGAAGCTTACATACCTCGGACATGCCGGCTTTATTGCCGAGACCGCCGCCGAGGTGGTGGTCATCGACCCGTGGCTCTCTCCCGAGGGCGCATTCGATATGTCTTGGTTTCAGTTTCCCTGCAACCACCACCTGCTCGCTCCCACCGTCGACCTGATCAAGAATACCGAGAAGAAAGTCTATGTTTATATTAGCCACCACCACCAGGATCATTTTGACAGGGACTTTTTGCGGCAAATTACTGCTTGTCCGGTTACGCTGGTTATTCCCAACTTTCGGCGTAAAAGCTTGTCCGATGGTATCGAGGCGCTTGGCTTCGAGACGGTAAAGCTCATGGAGGACAACGAGAAAATCCCGCTTCAAGACGGTTATTTGAGGGTTTTTGTCGACGACCAAGAGTTAAATCGCGACTCGGCCCTTTTATTGAATGATGCCGGGTTCAATTTCCTCGACCTGAACGACTGCAAAATTTTCGATCGCGTGGCTAGAATTACTCAGGATAACGGCCACATACACGTATTCACCTGCCAGCATTCCGGCGCCGTGTGGCATCCGGCCTGCTATGACTACGAGACCGCGCAATACCAAAAAATCGCCAAAAGTAAGTTGGCCGGGAAATTTAGGGCGGTGGCCAACGCGATTTCAACATTGAGACCCGACTGGTATCTGCCCTCGGCCGGGCCGCCGTGTTTCTTGGATCCCGACCTGATTCATCTCAATTTTCAAGAGATAACCACCTTCACGAAACAAGATAAAATTGTAAGCTATGTTAGTGATCGTGTAAAAGACACCAAAACCAGAGAGTTGAATCCGGGTGATATATTCGACAGCCAGGTCCTGGATTTTACCCATCGAGCGCAGAATGGAATCACGGCGGCAGGGTTGCGGCCTTACATCGAGGCGTATGCCGCCCGGTGTTGCGAGGGCATCGAACGGCTGCGGAAGTCGACGCCGGGTGAACGCTGCATCGATATACTCGACCGCCTGGCGCAGGAACTTCGTCTAAAACTCGACGAATTTCGCGTCAGGGAAGACTACGATATTCGTCTTGTTTTCGGCCTTCTCGAGCTACCCGACAGATTCGTTTCGCTCGACCTTCGGGAAAACCGGGTGACGTTCGTCGATCGCTTGCCCGAGTCAAAATACTTCGTGTTGATGGCGCCGGCGTGGGAAATAGAGCGGGTCTTGAACCGCGATGTCACGTGGGAAGACTTCTGCCTGACCTTCCGAGTCAAGCTGTCGCGAAGTCCCGACACTTACGATACGCTGCTCCAGGGATTTTTCCAGGCCGAGATCAAGGACGTGGGGCCGCTCTGCGATCGCATCCTGGAGATCCGCAACAGCACGGGACGCATCACCGTCGAGGCCGGCGGATGCCGGTACGAGATCGACGCGCATTGCCCCCATCAGGGCGGCGATCTGCAATACGGCTGGGTGGAAGAAGATCGCTACTGGGTCTGCCCGCGTCACCGCTGGAAGTACGATCTGGCCAACGGCGGCAGGTGCATTTCGTCGAACGATTCGATCCATGCACAGAGGTCCGGACATGCACGGAAGTCCGGGCATGCACAGAAGTCCGGGCAAAAAATCACAAAGCAGGCTTGAGCGACGGTTCCCGCCTGCCCCATCGATCTCGGGGACCTTCGCCGATCAGTTCTGGGCCGCGCCGGCAAGCCGGCACACCTCGGCCACCGTGCGCCACAGGCGGTCGAGGTCTTGGGGCTCGGAGAGGCGGTGGCCGCCGTCCTTGACCAGGTTCACCTCGACGTCGTCGCTCTCGAGCTTCTCGGCCAGCGCGAGCGACGTGCGCCACGGCACGCCGGCGTCGGCCATGCCGTGGATCAGCCGCACCGGGCAGGTAATCGGGATCGGCGCGCGCAGCAGCAGGTGCTTGCGGCCGTCCTCGATCAGCCCCCGGGTGATCGGGTAGGGCTCGTCGCCGTAGTCCGAGGGTATCTCGACCACGCCGTCGCGCATCAGCGCTTCTCGTTGCGCGTCGTCGAACGTGTCGCGCCACAGGTCCTCGGTGAAGTCGGGCGCCGCGGCGGTGCCCACCAGGCCGCACACCCGCCGCGGCCGCTCGAGCGCCGCGAGCAGCATCAGCCAGCCGCCCATCGACGATCCGACCAGCACCTGCGGCCCCTCGGTCGCGGCGTCGATGACGGCGACCGCGTCGTCGGCCCAGCGGCCGATGGTGCCGTCGACGAAGCGTCCGCTCGAGGCGCCGTGGCCGAGATAGTCGAAGCGCACGTAGGCGCGGCCTTGGCGGCGGCAGAAGTCGTCGAGCGCGACCGCCTTGGTCCCGCTCATGTCCGACATGAAGCCGCCGAGGAAGACCACGCCGGGAAGCTTGCCCGACGCCGCGTGATAGGCGATCGTGTGGCCGTCGGGCCGTTCGAGGCGGCTCGGCTCGGCCGGGACGTTGGAAGCGCGGTCGCTCATAAGCTATGTTCGAACGCTCGATGGAAACGCGGCCCGATCCTATCATCTCGCGCGCGGCTGCGGAACGCGGCCCGCCCACCGTGCTCCAGGTTTTGCCGGCGCTCGAGAGCGGCGGCGTCGAGCGCGGCACCGTCGACGTCGCCAAGGCGCTGGTGGCGGCCGGCTGGCGGGCGCTGGTCGCGTCGTCGGGCGGCCCCCTGGTGCGCGAGCTCGAGCGCGCCGGAGGCGAGCACGTCACGCTGCCGCTCGCGAGCAAGAACCCGCTCGTCATCCGCGCCAACGTCGGCCGCCTGGCCGACCTGATCGAGGCGCGCGGAGTCGACCTCGTCCACGCCCGCTCGCGGGCGCCCGCGTGGAGCGCGCTCGCCGCCGCGCGGCGCAGCGGGCGGCCGCTGGTGACCACCGTCCACGCCCTCTATCACCATCGAACCGGGCTCAAGCGCCGCTACAACTCGGTCATGGCCCGGGGCGACCGGGTGATCGCCATCTCGCAGTTCATTGCCGAGTACGTGCGGCAAATCTACCACGTCGACGAGTCGCGCCTGCGCGTGGTGCCGCGCGGCATCGACCTCGGCCGCTTCGACCCCAAGCAGGTGAGCGCCGAGCGGATGATACAACTCGCCAGGAAGTGGCGGCTGACCGACGGCATGCCGGTGGTCATGCTGCCCGGCCGGCTGTCCCGATATAAGGGCCAGGCCTTGCTGCTCGAGGCGCTTTCACTTCTCGGGCGCGGCGACATCCGCTGCCTGCTCGTCGGCCCTCCCCAGGGGCGCGGCGGCTACCGCCGCAAGCTCGAACGGCTGGTCGTCGCCCGCGGCCTCGAAAGCGTGGTGCAGCTCACCGACCATTGCTCCGACATGCCGGCCGCCTACATGCTCGCCGATGTCGTGGTGTCGGCCTCGATCGTCCCCGAGGGGTTCGGGCGCATCATCGTCGAGGCCCAGGCGATGGGCCGGCCGACGATCGCCACCGGCCACGGCGCGGCGCGCGAGACGCTGGTCCCCGGCGAGACCGGCTGGCTGACGCCGCCGGACGACGCCCAGGCGCTCGCCGCCGCGCTCGACTGCGCGCTCGCGCTCGACGCCCCGGCGCGCGAGGCGCTGGCGGCGCGGGCCATGCCGCGGGTGCGCGCCAGCTTCTCGACCGAGACGATGTGCGCCCGCACGCTGGACGTCTACCGCGAGCTGCTCGACGGCGAGCGCGGCGCGCCCGGCCCGTCGCAAGCGCCGGCGCCGGGCGGCCCCGTGCCTTGACAGCGGGCCGAAACTCTCTACATTTCGCGCGCCTTGACCAAATCATAACGAAAGCGGGACCAATATCCGGCCGATGGTCGCGATCACCCTGCCGGACGGCAGCATCAAAAAGTTCGACTCGGCGGTCACGGGCGCCGAGATCGCCGCCGCGATCGGTCCCGGGCTGGCGCGCGACGCGCTCGCCATCCGCCTCGACGGCGAGTTGAAGGACCTGGGCGCCGTGGTCGAGCGCGACGCCCGCGTCGAGGTCGTCACCCGCAAAGACGCCGACGCGCTGGAGCTTTTGCGCCACGACGCGGCCCACGTGATGGCCGAGGCGGTCAAGGAGCTTTATCCCGAGACCCAGGTCACCATCGGTCCGGCGATCGAGGACGGCTTCTACTACGACTTCGCGCGGCAAACGCCGTTCACGCCCGAGGACCTCGAGCGCATCGAGGCGCGCATGCGCGAGGTGGTCGAGCGCGACGAGCCGATCGCGCGCGAGGTATGGGACCGCGGCGAGGCGATCGCGTTCTTCAAGCAGCAGGGCGAGCACTACAAGGCGGAGATCATCGCCGACTTGCCGCCCGGCGAGGAAATCACGCTCTACCGCCAGGGCGAATTCATCGATCTCTGCCGCGGTCCGCATCTGCCCTCGACCGGCAGGCTCGGCAAGGCGTTCAAGCTGACCAAGCTCGCCGGCGCCTACTGGCGCGGCGACAGCAACAACGAGATGCTGCAGCGCATTTACGGCACCGCCTGGGCCAGCGAGGCGCAGCTCGCCGACCACCTGCACCGGATCGAGGAGGCGAAGCGCCGCGATCACCGCCGGCTGGGCCGCGAGATGGCGCTGTTCCACTTCCAGGACGAGGCGGTGGGCATGGTGTTCTGGCACCCCAAGGGGTGGACGCTCTATGGCCTGCTGGTCGATTACGTGCGCCGCAGGCTCGCCGCGGCGGGCTACGTCGAGGTCAACACCCCGCTGCTCGTCGATCGCTCGCTGTGGGAGGCCTCGGGCCACTGGGAGAAGTTTCGCGAACATATGTTCACCGTCGAAGCGGACGAGCGCACGCTGGCGCTCAAGCCGATGAATTGCCCCGGCCACGTGCAGATCTTCCGCCAGGGGCTGAAGAGCTACCGCGACCTGCCGCTGCGCATGGCCGAGTTCGGCGCCTGCCACCGTTACGAGCCTTCGGGCGCGCTGCACGGCCTGATGCGCGTGCGCGGATTCACCCAGGACGACGCCCACATCTTCTGCACCGACGACCAGATCACGTCGGAGAGCGTCGCGTTCTGCGACCTCGCGCTCGGCATTTACCGCGACTTCGGCTTCACCGACATCGTCATCAAGCTCGCCGACCGCCCGGCGGTGCGCGCCGGCGACGACGCCGTGTGGGACCGCGCCGAGGCGGCGCTCAAGAGCGCGGTCGAGGCGACCGGCCTGGAATACGAGCTGAACCCCGGCGACGGCGCGTTCTACGGCCCCAAGCTCGACTTCGTGCTGCGCGACGCGATCGGCCGCGAGTGGCAGTGCGGCACGTTGCAGGTCGACTTCGTGCTGCCCGAGCGGCTCGACGCGAGCTACGTCGGCGAGGACGGCGCCCGCCACCGGCCGGTGATGTTGCACCGCGCCATCCTCGGCTCGATAGAGCGCTTCATCGGCATCCTCATCGAGCAGTACGCCGGCAAGTTCCCGCTGTGGCTCGCTCCGGTGCAGGCGGTGGTCGCCACCATCACCAACGACGCCGACGCCTATGCCGCGGAGGTCGCGGCCGCGCTCGGCGCCGCCGGGTTGCGCACCGAGCTCGACACCGGCAGCGACAAGATCGGCTACAAGGTGCGGCTCCACAGCACCAGGAAGGTGCCGTTGCTCCTCGCCGTCGGCAAGCGCGAGGCCGCCGAGCGGACGGTGTCGATCCGCCGCTTGGGCGGCAAGGCGCAGGAAGTGCTTGCGCTGGACGAAGCTGTTGCTAGACTGACCGAAGATGCGACATCGCCCATCGGGCGGCGCCCGGGCTAGGGCCGATTGCGTCCTGAACGCGCGCCGCTGGGCAACAACTGAAGGAGCTTAGCGAATCGTTCGACACCATACTCCGATCCCCCCCGTCCGCGTGGGGCCTCGGGCAAACGACCAAATCACCGTACCGGCTGTACGCTTGATCGACGACAAGGGCGAGCAGGTCGGTATTGTATCCACCGAAGAGGCGCGGGGCATGGCCGATGAGGTTGGTCTGGACCTTGTCGAGGTTGCCCCCAATGCCGAGCCGCCGGTGTGCAAGCTGCTGGATTACGGCAAGTTCAAGTACACCTCGCAGAAGAAGGCGAGCGAGGCGCGCAAACGCCAGAAGACGATCGATGTCAAGGAAATCAAGATGCGCCCCGGCATCGACCGGCACGATTACGACGTCAAGATGCGCAGCATCGTCAAGTTTCTCGACGAGGGCGACAAGGTGAAATTGACGCTGCGCTTCCGCGGCCGCGAGATGGTGCACCAGGACATCGGCAGACGGGTGTTGCAGCGGGTGTGCGACGACCTCGGCGATATGGTCAAGATCGAGCAGTCGCCCAAGCTCGAAGGCCGCCAGATGACCATGGTGATGTCGGCCAAGTAGGGCGGCGATTTTCTCCTCGCAACATTTCGTGCCTCTCTGACCGCCTCGGGCCGCTCTCCGGCCGCTCTCCGGCCGCTGCCGGTGCGCGGGAATTGGATGACCATAAGATACCGTTAGCTTTACTGTGGTCTCCTGTTGCGTCGGGCATCGTCACGCCGATGCCACTATCGCGTCGCAACGGCCGCAGGTCGCCACCATGACGGAACTCACCCGGGACGTTGTCGCGAGGCTGCTCAACGATCCGTCGCCTCTAGCGCGCGCCGAGACGGCGGCGAAAGTCTCGGCGGTCTTCGCCCAACACGATCTCAGGCCCAACGAGCGCGCCCTCGCCGAAGAGCTCTTCCGCATCATGCTGCACGACACCGACGTGAGCGTGCGCCGGGCGCTATCCGAAAACCTCAAGGACAACCCAGAGGTGCCGCGCGACGTGGCGCTCGGCCTAGCCAGGGACGTCGAGGAGGTGGCGGTGCCGATGCTGCACTTCTCGCTCGTCTTCACCGACGACGACCTGATCGAGATCTTGCGCACGCGGCCGCTCGCCTGCCAGCTCGCCGTTGCGCGGCGCGCGGCGGTGTCGCCGACGGTCTCCGACGCCCTCGCCGAGACCCGCAGCGAAGAGGTCGTGACGGCGCTGGCGCAAAATCCGGGCGCCGAGATCGCCAACGAGACTTACGGCAAGGTCATTGACATGTTCTCCGGCAACGAGGTCGTCATGGACAGCTTGGCCGAGCGTCCGACGCTGCCGGTCAAATACGCCGAGCGTTTGATCGCGCTGGTCTCCGCGAACCTCCGCATCCATCTCGCCACTCATCCCGGCCTTTCCCCCGATCTCGCCGACAGGCTGATCATGGAGAGTCGCGAGAAGGCGACGGTGGCGCTGGTCTCGGCCGAAGCGCCCGATGTCGAGCTCAGCGAGTTCGTGCGCCACCTCCACGCCAAGGGGCGCCTCACCGGTACGATCGTCGTGCGCGCGCTGTGCGTGGGCGACTTCCCGTTCTTCGAGGCGGCGATGGCTTTCCATGCAAAGATTTCGGTCGACAATGCGCGCCTGCTGGTGCGCGACAGCGGCGGGCTCGGGCTCGAATCGCTGTGCAACGCCACCGCCGTCCCCGAGGCGATCTACGGGGTGGCGCGCATCGCCGTCGACGTGGCACAGCAGACCGAGTATGGCGGCGGTCGCGAGGGCCGCGATACCTACCAGCGGCGCCTCGTCGAACGCTTCGGTGGAAGCGGCGAGGGCCTCGACCCCGACGACCTCGAATCCCTGCTCGTTCGCCTCGCCAGCGCCGGTTCGCAAGAACTGGAGCAAGCCTCGTCGATGCCCAAGCGCGCCAGGCGCTGACGTCGCTTGCGCCGCGCCGGCTGTTAGCGCCTGGGCGCCGTTAATTCGATATTAAATAAACAGTCGTACTATCTCCGGCAGGAGGAACTCCGGGCTCCGTCGCGGCCGCAGGGCCGCGGCAATCTGGATGAGCCGGGGGCGCAGCGGTTTTGACCTTCCGCCACGTATGCCCCAGCGAGGAGGAGTGCGAGCAACATGCAGGTTCTAGCGATCACGTCCCAGAAGGGCGGTACGGGCAAGACGACGCTGGCGGGCCACGTCGCCGTCGAGGCGGAGCGGCGCGGCGGCGGGCCCGTCGCCCTCATCGACACCGACCCGCAAGGGAGCCTCTCCCATTGGTGGAACGCGCGCGAGGCGGAGACGCCCGTGTTCGTGCAGACCCTCGTGGAGCGGCTGCCCGACGATCTCGAGCGTCTCCGGCAAGAGGGGATCAAGCTCGTCATCATCGACACGCCGCCGGCGATCACGTCGACCATCGTCGAGGTCGTCCGCGTCTCGGACCTCGTCGTGATCCCCATCCGGCCGAGCCCGCACGACCTGAGGGCCGCGGGCGCCACGGTCGATCTCGTCGAGTGCCTGAACAAGCCGCTCGTCTTCGTCATCAACGCCGCGAACGCACGGGCGCGGATCACCACCGAGGCGGCGATCGCGCTCTCGCAGCATGGCGCAGTGGCCTCCAGCATCGTCCACCAGCGCACGAACTTCGCGGCGAGCATGATCGACGGCCGCACGGTGATGGAGATCCCGAATGCGGGGCGGTCGGCCGCCGAGATCGTCGCGCTGTGGGATTACCTGTCCAACCGGCTCATGAGGTTGCAGAGCGCCGCCGCGGGCGAGCAGGAGGTCCACGGCGCGGCGCTGGCCATGGCCGCCCAGGAGCCCGAGAGGGCGGTCCAATGGACACGCTGAAGGCAGCCCCGCTCACGAGCTCCTTGCTCGCGACCAAGGGCGCCGCGACGCCAGCCATGCTCGAAGCGTCGCGGGCGGCGCTGGTATACCTCCCGCGACCCGAGCCGCGGCCGCGGCTCGTCGCCGCGCAAAAGGGGAGCGCCCGGTCACGGGGCAAGAGCGCGAACGGTCGCGCGCGCGTGAACGGCTCGGCGGCAGGCGGCAAGGCAACGGTCACCATGTCGTTCCGGCTCGATTTGGATCGCCATCTGCGTCTCAAGCTACTCGCCGCCCATTTCCATGGCAGCATGCGGGAGTGCCTGGAGAAGGCCGTCGATCTTTACCTCGCGAGCAACGGCCCGGGCGTGCGCGACGGAGGATGCCCGTGCGTCGTCGACAGCAGCGGTCCCGAGAAGACGTAACCGTTCAGCCGGGAGAGCGTGTGATGCAACCGCAGATGCAAGAGACGACCATGACCGCCACCCGCGACAAGCCGGGCGTGGTCGTTGACCGCTGCGCCAGGTCGGCGGCCTCCCTCAGCGGCGACATGGTCGCGCGCCGAAGCCTGCCCGGGGCGGCCCCGGCCCCGGTGCGGCCCGACGACGGGACACCTGCCGACCGCGAGGAACGGCTCACGGGCCTGGTCCGGACGGCCCTCGCGGGTTTGCGAGCCCTCGGCTCGCGGCTGGTCCCGGAACCCGTCGCCGCCGACGGCGCGCACCACGGCCTGCGTTGGCCGAACCGGCGCGCCGCCGCCGCCATCTTCGTCTCCGCTTATCTCTTCTTCCTGGTGGCTATCCTCGCCGGGCACAAGTTCATGCCCGGCCTCCTTTTCCCGCAGTAAGGCCTCCTTTTCCCGCAGTAAGGCCTCCTTTTCCCGCAGCAAGGCCTCCTTTTCCCGCAGTAAGGCCTCCTTTTCCCGCAGTAAGGCCTCCTTTTCCCGCAGTAAGGCCTGCCGGATGAAAGCGGTCGTCGTTCCGGTGAGGCGCTGGTTTGTTAGCACCAGGCGCGCGGGCGGGAGCCGTCTACGGCATTAGAAGCAGACTTACGTACGGGGGTTACCGGTCCGGATCCCCTTCGCCCTTGCGCCAGCGGTCCAGCCGATAGGGGTCCTTGGGCGCGGGGCTCGACAGGTCCCTGGCCACAATCTCGGATGCCAGCCACAAGGCCAGAATCAATAAACACAATTCAACCAGGTACGTCATGCCGGTGATCGTACACGAAAATGCGCCGCCCGTCAGGACGAAACGCGCCAACATTTCCGAGGCACAATTTTCTCCACGGGAGCTCATGTCCACCCCTCGCCTCTCGCGCGTATCGCCGCGGTCCCGAAACCGGTGCGCTCTCTCGGGGAAGAGCGGAGCAAAGGCGAAGGTGTTCATGGTGCATCGTCGGGTTCCCCCTCGATCGCAGACGCATTTCGTCGTTCCCGCCCCACCATGCTAGTGTGCTCTCTTGATGAGCGTGTTTTCATAAACACCGAAGGCGATTTCCCATATTTAACGGTTCACCTTCGCCATGAGCTTTGTCGCCGGACAGGCCCTTGCCTATTTGAAAATCAGCGTAATTGCATTCACCGTCATGGCGGTCGTGTGGGCCCTCGTCAAGTTCATCGAGGCAAGCGGCCGCCAGAAGAACCACGGCGGGAACGGCCGGGATGGGCGCTGACGCCGCCTTGAGAGCGCCGCGGACCTGGCGGACAAGATCGAGAACGTCGATCCGGCCGAGGCAATCACCAGACTCAACGCCAACCAGGTGGCGCTGGAAGGCGCCTTCGCGGTACTGGCCGGGTCCAGGAAAGCACGCTCCTGAACTTCCTGCGCTAAGCCAGGCCGCGCACTCGTAGGGTTTGGCGGTAGGCGGCCACGAGCGCCTGGATTCCTAAAGGGGCTCTTTTTTGGCTTCGATCGGCGCCGCAGACCGGCACGTCGCTCGGCAACAACCGGTTCCGCGCGCGGACCGAGCGTGCCCTCGACATCAAGCTCGGTTACGGCTGTAGGGGCGCCCGGCCGAGTTCGCGAGCCGCATTAGAATCCCGGTAGGGACCGC
>JADFMW010000066.1 GCA_022563655.1 Pseudomonadota bacterium | reverse complement strand
AACTCCAGCGGGAGATTGCACGACTGCGAAACGACCACGGGATTTCTATTCTGCTCACCGATCACAACGTGCGCGAAACGCTCTCGGTTACCGACCGAAGCTATATCATCGACGAAGGCAAGGTCCTGCGCCAGGGCTCGCCGCGCGAGTTGATTAAAGATCCCCTCGTCCGACGAACCTATCTGGGAAGCACCTTCCGCGGCGACGAATTCGACGACCAAGGACCCGGGCCCGCCCCAGGAACCGACTCACCTGTTGAATCAAAACAGATTGGTTGATAGGTTCTCCGCCCCACTCGCTCAGCGGATCGGTGGATCTGCGGACCAACCGCTCAGCGGAACCGTCGCGACCCCACGCTCAAACGATCAGCTGATACAATCCCCAAAGGCCCACACCCACCGCGTACATCCCCACCACCACCGTGAACCACAGGATCAGCGACGCCAGCGGAACCTCTGCCGGTCGCTCGCACTTCAGACCTTTATAGACCAGCGCGATCGCCAGGCACAACGGCATCAGCATCACCGTCTTGTGCCAGCCCGCCAGCGTCATCGGATGCACGAAAAGCGTCGCCAGAACCTCCTGCATCAGGCCGGCCTCCGTCGGCCCGGCGGGGGTCGCGCCGCAACCGGTTGCCGCCTGCGCATCGCACCCCGTGCCACGGCGTCCAGAATCACCAGAACGTTCAGCAGCCCCGCAACTCCGCAATAGACGATCCCGATGTCATCCGCCGGCCACGTCGCAAGGTACGGTGACGCCTTCCCTTTTTCAGGGTCCGCCAGGCGCGAACCGATGATCATCCCGGCCGCGGTGTTGCCCGCTGTGCATAGCTCCGCCACAAACCACGCCCGGTGATTCGTCGGGTCCACCGTGTTCTTGACCCCGCCGATCGCAACCCCACCCCAGAACGTCGTGGTGATCACCGCCAGAAACAGCGCTCCCCGCCAGTGCTGCCCCAGATAGAAATGTCCCAGCCCCGGCATCATCCACGCCAGAACGCCCGCAAACCGCTATTATAGACCGCCCACGCCGTGCCAACAAGCGTCCCATCGTTCTCCGGTTAGAGGACCCCGCGTGCAGGAAAAACGTCGCCGCAGCACCGCCGTGCCGCAAAAATCCCCAAACGGACGCAGCGCAACGCTCCGCTGGACATTGATACCCCCATCGTCATATACTTTGTGTGAACGAAGTCGGTTCCACGATTCTCTCTCAGTCGTGAAGAGCGAATCGCGGAACCACAAAGATGATCAGGCTCGTACCGCACAAGTTCTGTTCCGGGAAGGGCGAGTAGCCTCTCCGATCCGTTGAGTGGCGGGAACCGTGTGCGAGTCTCTTGCAACGGAGCGTACGGGAGCCCATCATCTGTGGAGAAAGAGGGTAAGCAAATGACCGCCGATACGCTGAGTATTGATAATCTCCGACAGCACGAACTCGTAATCCTGCGCCGACTGCGCGATGGTCCGCTCACTGAATTCGAGCTGGTTCAGCAAATCGCCGAACATTCCGGGTTCGACGTCGAAGCCGCCGCCGGGGATGATAAGCCCGTCGATGCGGTCGAGGTAGGCGGCGGCGTCCTCGGGCTCGTGTGGCAGCGCCACCGGCAGGCCGCCGGCACGGCGCACCGCGGCGAAGTAGTTCTCGCGCAGCGCGTACCACGGCAGCTTGGAGTAGCCGCCGGGCGGCTCGGAATCGAGCGTGAGGCCGATCAGCGGCATGGCGCACATGGCGGCACTCTAGGCGCGGGCCCGCGCGTCCGCAAGCGCGGCGCCGAGGGCGCGGCGGCAGCGCGCCGATGTCGCCGGAATGGCCGGATTGCGCTGATCTGCGCCATCATCTACTCTCGCGGGGCCCCCACACCCTCAGCGCCCATCGCCTGGTGATGGACGGGCCGGCGGCCGCAAGGCGCCGGCGGAGTGAGTTCACATGGAGCCGAAGGAGGATGTGATGCCGAACGCAGGAGAGCCGAACGCAGGACAGAAGGTATTGGCCGGAAAGGTCGCGGTGGTCACCGGGGCGGCCCGCAACATCGGCCGGGCGATCGCGCTCGCCTTGGCGGGCGACGGCGCCGCGGTCGTCGTCGGTGCGCGAAGCGACGGCGAGGCGGCGCGCGCGGTCGCCGACGAAGTCACCGCCCTGGGCGGGCGCGGCCTCGCGCATCTCGCCGATGTGAGCGATGAGGCGGCGGTGAATGGCCTCGCGGACGCCGCGATTGAAGCCTTCGGGCGCATCGACATCCTGGTCAACAACGCCTCCATACGCCGCCAGCAGCCGTTCGAGGCGATGACCTACGCCCAATGGCGCGAGATCACCGGCGTCAATCTCGACGGCCCGTTTCTCTGCGCCAAGGCCTGCGTGCCCCACATGCTCGCCGTCGGTGGCGGCGCGATCGTCAACATCGGCGGCGTCGCGGGCCACGCCGGCGCCATAAACCGCGCCCACGTGGTCGCCGCCAAGGCCGGCCTGGTCGGGCTGACCAAGGCGCTGGCCGTGGAGTTCGCGGCGCACGGCATCACCGTGAACTGCGTCGTGCCCGGCCTCATCGACACGGTGCGCGGAGCGACCGCCGAATCGCCCGACCCCCACCCCGGTGGGCAGCGCTCGCTCATCGACCGCCTCGGGCGGCCGGAGGAGATCGCCGCCATGGTCCACCACCTCTGCCTGCCCGGCGCCGCCTACGTCACCGGCCAGACCATCCATGTCAACGGCGGCCGCTACTTGCCATAGCGGGGGGGGTAGGGCCTTAGCGGGGCAGTGGGAATGACGAGCGCGGCGGCGCTCGCGGCGGACGATAATCCTGCCCCGGTCCGCGCCGCCGGCGGCGGCAACGACCGCCATGATTGGCCAGTTGTGGAGTTGACCCGGGCTTCCCATCCGGGTCACGACGATTCCGAAGTCGGCCTTAATTGAGTAGAGAGTTGGTGTTACGGGCCATACTTGATCGAGTGCATTGACAACTCGAGAAGGGCGAAAACCAATGAATCTGATGAACAGAATGTGTCTGGCGTGCTTGGTATTCGCTCTGCCGGCGGCGGCGACGGCGACCGTAATCGCGGCGGAGGTTAATCCCGAGAGCGCCAAGATCGCCGCCGATATGCCCATCGCCGACCTCCATATGCACCCCGACACCTGGATGATCCCTTCGGTGATCAGGTTCTGGATGGACAGGAACGGAGTTGGCTGGGCCGGAGCAGGGGCCAAGAGAGGCGGCCGGGCTACGTGGGAAAACTTTTCCAAGAAACTCGGCGACCGCTTCATCGCCTTCGCCGGCCACTCGGAACTGGTCACCATATACAAGGAGGGTGGCATCAAGGCGATGCTGGATGCCAAAAACCCCGGGATTCAGGAGCTTTACGCGGCGGTGGAGGAGGATCTCAAGGCCGGCCGCATCAAGGGAGTCGGCGAGATCCACATCAACAACCGCCGCTCCTCCTCGTCCGACCGGTTCAAACGCAAGGGCCGGACCGACGCGCCGTCGATGCGTCTGTTCTACGCGCTCGTCGCCAGGTACGATGGATTTCTGACCCTCCACATGGAAGGGGATTCAGATTCCGTAAGGCAGCTCGAGGTCCTGCTGGCGAGCGATCGACGCGGCCGCGTTCTCTTGAACCATTGTGGCGTCAACGCCGGCGCCAAGAAGGTGCGCTCCCTGTTGCAGCGCAACCCGAACCTGTTCTGTGAAATTTCCGTCCGTTACCCGCCTGTCCTGAAGCGAAGCTGGGGGTCGTATGACGATCGGAAGATTTTCGATTCGAAGGGGGTTGAATCGGATTGGCTCAAGCTCATCGAGGATTTCCCCGACCGTTTCATGATCGGCACCGATACCGACAGCGGAAGCGTCTACGACGAAGCCATCAAGACCGTGCGCGGCGGGCTCTTGCCTTACCTGCGCCCCGCCACGGCGCGCATGGTGGCCCACGAGAACGCACAGCGGCTGTTCGGCCTGAAGTAGCGTTGCCGGGCGCCAGTCCGGCCCTGCGATTCCCACTTTGGGCGAATCATGCTATCCAGGGCGCCACTGATCGTATCGAGCCCCCGTCGGATGCGTCGGGCGCGCGGGGCGCCCCGGGCCCATGTTTTCCACGAGGCTCGAGCTCCTGCATTCTTCCACCGATCGGAGTTCGCACGTCAGGCGAATGTCGGCCCGGAGATGGCCCGGAGATAGCCCGGAGATAGCAAGGCCGGATAAGCAAGCGAACCAAGACGCAAAGCCCGCCCTGGCCGGGGTCAAGGTGCTCGACCTGACGCATTTTGAGGCGGGCACGTCGGCGACGGAAACGCTGGCCTGGCTCGGGGCCGACGTCGTCAAGGTCGAAAGACCGGACGGCGGCGAGCAGGGCCGCGGCGCCTCGGCCGACATACCGGGCGTCGATTCCTATTACTTCATGCTGCTCAACGCCAACAAGCGCAGCGTTACCTGCAATCTCAAAAGCGAGCAGGGCCGCGAAATCCTGCGCGAGATGATCGCGAAGGCGGACGTTTTCATCGAGAACTTCGGGCCGGGCGTCATCGAGCGCCTGGGGTTCGGCTACGACGAGGTGAGCGGCATCAACCCAGGCATCATCTACGCTCAGATCAAGGGGTTCGCCCCGGGCAGCCCCTACGAGAGCTTCCCGAGTTTCGACATGATCGGCCAGGCGACGGGAGGCGTGATGAGCGTGACCGGCGAGGCGGACGGCCGCCCGATCAAGCCGGGCCCGACCCTCGGCGACACGGGCACCGGGCTGCACTGCGCCATCGGCATCCTCGCCGCGCTCTACCAGCGCCGCGCCACGGGCCGGGGACAGCACATCCACGTCGCCATGCAGGACGCGATGGTCAACTACTGCCGCATCGCCTACGCCGCGCAGGCGCTGTACGGCAAGGCGGCCGAGAGAATGGGCAACCAGGTGGTGCTGGGGACGACCGCGCCGAGCGAGATCTACGCGTGCAAGGGGGGCGGGCCGAACGACTACTGCTACATCTACTCGACGCGGGCCAACAACTCGCACTGGGAGCGTATTTTGAAGGTCATCGGCCGCGAGGACTTGCTCGACGACCCGCGGTTTGCCACGCCGCAGAGCCGCTGCGATCACTTCGACGAGGTCGATGAGGTGATCAAGCCCTGGATCGCCGAACGGGACAAGCGCGAGGTCATGGAGACGCTCGGCCGGGCCGGGATACCGGCCGGCGCCGTCTTCGACACCATGGAGCTGTCGCAGGATCCGAACATGCGCGAGCGCGAGATCTTCGTGACGGTTCAACACCCCGTTCGCGGTGCCTTCACCATGCCCGGCTGGCCGGTCAAGATGTCGGCGTCCTACGTGCCGATCACCGCCGCGCCGCTGCTCGGCGCGGACAACGAGGACGTTTACGGCGCGTGGCTGAACTACACGCCGGACCGGCTCGCGGCCCTGAAGGCCGAAGAGGCGATCTAGGGGCGGTCCGGGACACGCGAAAATCTGTTTCGGGAGCGCCAACCCATGGCCATCAACGGATCGGAAATTCTCGCCAAGGCTCTCGAGCGCGAGGGCGTCGACACGTTCTTCTTCATCATGGGCGCGCCCATGATGCTGGCCGAGAACGCGTGTATCGCCGCGGGCATGCGCCCCGTCGACGTGCGCCACGAACAGGCCGCGGCGATGATGGCGCACGCCTATGCGCGGCTGCGCAACAAGCCGGGCATCTGCATGGCGGCGTCGGGCCCGGGCGCGACCAATCTGCTCACCGGCGTCGCGCACGCCTGGGCGGACTGCGCGCCGGTGATTGCATTCGGCGGATCGGCGCCCGTGGCCACGTCGGGCAGGGGGGCGTTCCAGGAGGTCGATCAGCTGGCCATGTTCAAGCCGTGCACCAAGTGGGCCGAGCGGGTGCACCACGCCAAGCGCATTCCGGAGCTCGTCAACAAGGCCTTCCGCGAGGCCATGTCGGGCAAGCCGGGACCGGTCTATCTCGACATGCCGGGGGATGTGCTGTACCAGGAGATCGACGAATCGGACGTCGCCTGGCCCGAGCCGTGGACCGCCGAGAGGAGCGGGCGGCCCGAGGGCGCGTCCGAGCGCATTGAAGAGGTCATCGATCTCCTGGCAAGCGCGGAATGCCCCGTCATCGTCTCGGGCAGCGGCATCCTCTGGTCACAAGCCGCGGCGGAGCTGAAGGCCTGGGTCGACGCCACGGGCATCCCCTTCTATACGACGCCCCAGAGCCGCGGCGTGATCCCCGAGGACCACCCGTTGTGCTATCTCACGGCGCGCTCGACCGCCTTCAGGGAGGCCGACGTGGTCATGGTGATCGGCACGCGGATGAATTACGTCATCGCGCACGCCGCCCCGCCCCGCTTCAACGCCAAGGCGAAGATCGTCCGCATCGACATCGATCCGGCCGAGATCGACACCAGCCCGCGCCTCGATATCGGCATCGTCGGCGACGCGAGGGCGGTCCTCGGGCAACTCACCCGGGCGGCCGACGGGCGGCTGAGCCCCGACACCTATCGGGCTTGGCGCGAGCGCCTGCGGGGCCAGAACACCAGCAAGCAGGAGGCGCAGGCGAAGGTCCTCCATTCCGACCAGACGCCGATCCACCCGCTCAGGCTGTGCAACGAGATCCGCGAGTTTCTCGACCGCGACGCCATCCTCGTCGTCGACGGCCAGGAAATCCTGAACTACGCGCGCCAGTCGATACCCAGCTTTGCGCCGGGCCACAGGCTGAACTCCGGCGTCTTCGGCACCATGGGCGTCGGCATGCCGTTCGCCGTCGGCGCCAAGATCGCCAAGCCGGACAAGCAGGTGCTCGTGCTCCACGGCGATGGTTCATTCGGCCTCAACGCCATGGAGTTCGATACCGCCGTGCGCCATCGCGTTCCCGTCCTGGTCGTCATCAGCCTGAACGGCGGCTGGACGGCGGACCCCGCCAAGGAGAAGCCGGGCCGCGACCTTGGCTATACGCGCTACGACAAGATCGCCGAGGCGCTCGGCGGTCACGGCGAGTTCGTCGAGGAGCCGGCCGACATCCGCCCGGCGCTGGAACGCGCCGCGGCCGCGCTCGGCGATGGCAAGCCGGCGCTCGTCAACGTCGTCACGGACTGGAAGGCGAGGGCGACGACCGCGCCCTTTACGGTGTATACGACCTAGAGATCCAACCAGCCGACGGCCGCGGTGAGCGCCGCGCCAAGCCGGCCGAGACGGTCAAGAGAGCGTTCATGGCCCATCACCCAGCCTCGCAAGCGCTGAAGCGAATCACGGTGCTCGACCTCACGCGCGTGCGCTCGGGGCCGACCGCGGTGCGCCAGCTCGCGGATTGGGGCGCCAACGTCATCAAGGTCGAGATGCCCGAGCGCCTCGAGCCCGACGGCGCGCTGGGCGCGCTGCGCCACACGGGCGATTTCCAGAACCTGCAGCGCAACAAGCGCAGCATGACGCTCGACCTGAAGAGCCCCGGGGGCCTCGACGTGCTGAAGCGCATGGCGGCGCGCGCCGACGTGGTGGTCGAGAACTTTCGCCCCGAGGTCAAGCATCGCCTCGGCGTCGACTACGAGGCGCTCTCGGCGCTCAATCCCCGGCTGATCTACGCCAGCATTTCGGGCTTCGGCCAGGACGGCCCTTACGGCGACCGGCCGGGCTTCGACCAGATCGCCCAGGGGATCGGGGGCCTGATGTCGATCACCGGGCTGCCGGGCCAGGGACCGGTGCGGGTCGGCATTCCGGTCGCCGACCTGTGCGCCGGGCTGTTCTGCGCGCTCGGCATACTGGTCGCCATCATCGAGCGCGAGGACTCGGGCAAGGGCCAGTGGATCAAGACCTCGCTGCTCGAGGCGCAGGTCTTCATGCTCGACTTTCAGGCGGCGCGCTGGCTGGTCGATCACGAGGTGCCGGGGCAGGCCGGGAACAACCATCCGACCAGCACGCCGACGGCGGTGTTCGCAACGAGCGATGGGCACATCAACCTCGGCGTCGCCGGCGAGAGGATCTGGAAGCGCTTCTGCGCGGCCTTCGATGCCGATGATTTACTCGCCAACCCCGATTACGCGACCAACGCCGGGCGCCTCAAGCGCCGCGATGCGCTCAACGCCGAGATCGAGCGCCGCTTCAAGGCCCACGACACCAAGACCTGGATCGAACGCCTCACCGCGGCCGGGGTGCCATGCGGCGAGATCAACTCGATCGATCAGGTCTTCGCCGACCCGCAGGTCAAGCACCTGGGCATCGCGCAGGCGGTCGACTCGCCCAAGCTCGGGCGCATCGATCTGGTCCGCCAACCGATGACGCTGAGCCGCACGCCGAGCGCGCTCGAGACGCCGCCGCCCGAGCGCGGCGAGCATTCCGACGAGGTCTTGGGCGAGTTCGGCTACACGGCCGAGGAGATCACCGATCTCAGACGCCGCAACGTCATTTGAGGGCGCGCGCAGGCATTCGATCGAAATTCAGGGAGACCGCGAAGACATGGCCAGCGACAAGATGCTCGCCGAGAAGGACGGCGCCGTCGGCCGGATGATCTTCAACAATCCGGAAAAGCACAACGCCGTATCGCTCGAGATGTGGGAGGCGGCGGAAGGTATTCTCGCCGATTTCGTGAAGGACGACGAGATCCGCGTCATCGTGCTCAGCGGCGCCGGCGGCAAGGCCTTCGTCTCGGGCGCCGACATCTCGAAGTTCGAGGACGAGCGCGCGACGGCCGATGCGATCGTGCGTTACGGCGAGATGACGGCGCGGGTGTACCAGGCCCTCGAGGCGGCCGCCAAGCCGACCATCGCCATGATTCGCGGGTACTGCATCGGCGGCGGGCTCGCGCTCGCGGTATCCTGCGACCTCAGGATATGCTCCGATAACTCCCGCTTCGCCCTGCCCGCGGCGCGCCTGGGACTGGGCTACCCCTTGTCGAGCATGCGCCGCTTGGTCGACGTCGTCGGCTTCGGCTTCGCCAAGGAAATCTGCTTCACGGCGCGGCAATTTTCCGCCGCCGAGGCGGCGGCCATGGGCCTCGTGAACCGGGTGGTGCCGGAGGCCCAGATCGATGCCAGCGTCCGGGAATTTGCCGAGATGATCGCCGCCAACGCGCCGCTCACCGTCAGGACGATGAAGCGGGTCCTCGGCGAGCTCGCCAAGGACGTCGAGGACCGCGACCCCGAGGCGTGCGACCGTCTGGTCCGCGAGTGCTTCGCCAGCCAGGACTACATCGAGGGCCGCCGCGCCTTCGTCGAGAAGCGCAAGCCCGTCTTCGTCGGCCGCTGAACGGCGCGAACGGCCACAGCAACGATCGCGCCCATCTTCCGGCCGCGTCTCCGCATCCTGGCATGTGCATTGGCGGCCCAATAATTTGGGGGCGCCGTAAACGAAGAATCTGGGAGCGCCTTGGATAACCTTTTCCAAAATCATCCGGCCCGGTGTTCGAGCAAGTTCGCGATTTCTTGAGTTTGTTTTGTTTATTTAGCGGTTTCCTTTAAACCAATTTGGGAAACGGCCCCGAATCATCTGGTATAATACATAACGTTTGTGTCGACTCAACCAGACCAATACTTCGCACCCTCTTGGACCAACTTAGCGACGCCGCCGCACCCCACAGCAAGAAGCGTAAGCACCCCCTTTTCTGATTGATACAGCCGCAGCAGCACTAGGCTCGTTGGTTGTTGCAACAGAGGCCTGAGAAGTTTTGATGTAAGAAAAATGAACGCTAGCACAAGATGAAATAAGGACGGAAGAAGACTTGTAAACAGGACTAGATAGATAATTTCAATAGGAAAATCCTTAATGGCTATTGAATACGTACCGGGCGCTGAAAAGACAATTGTACCTACAGATTGACCAAGAACGTACACTGAAAGGTACAATAAAACGAAAACACTGAGCGCTATAATGAATAATAGAGAGTATACGATAAATAGATCCAACACGATAATAAGGCAAATACGCACAAGCGACACGGATCTTGCCATGATGCGCAATAGAAACATCGTAAATGCGAGAGATATATAATCGAAATATGCGTTTACTAACGTGCAAATTGCGAATAATGATAAGACTTGGACATTTGTGATATCTGGAGTACGATCAACTATTGATACAAAAATCGTGGCTGTCCCGAGTATTAGTATCATTATACTTAACAATCCACTCTTTAATACAAGTTTTGCGCTAAATAATTGTTCGCCAAATTGCTGGTTAAAAAATACGAGGACCACCCGCGCATCGTCAACTAATAGCTGTCGGACCGAGAGGTTTTCGACCCAGAGCCACCACTCGTGGACTATGTCTTTTATCCTTTTTCGGTAGTCCGGCCCCAGTAGAAAATCGAGTAGCATAAGCGCCGCTACTAGCGCCACATCCCAAAATAGAAAATGGTCAATCCAAGATGGCACTGTTGTAGTGATAGACTCGGACATATCGCTGAGTTATCTTGTGCGTTGGTAACAGATCTGGATATTACATCGATAGAAGGCTGAAGAGTTTGTCAAGTTGCCTTAGAGGCTAGTATCCAAATAGACCCTTGGTGGGGATTATGTACTTTACAGAACACGACGGTGACTCCATATTAAGGAATAAGGAGTTACGCCATGACAGACCTGACGAGCAAAATCTTTCGTAGCCGCAACGCCGCGCGACACCATCTTGAGGCTATCCGCTGGCCCAATGGCCCGTATTGCCCTCATTGTGGCGAGGCCGAGAACGTCAAGCGAATGGAAGGCAAGAGCCACACGCCTGGTCTGTGCTACTGCCGATCCTGCCGCAAGAAGTTCTCCATCACTGTCGGCACACTGTTCGAGCGCTCGCATATCCCTCTCCACAAGTGGTTGTTGGCATCGCACCTGATGGTCGCCAGCAAGAAAGGCGTGAGTGCCCATCAGCTACACCGAATGCTCGGCATCACATACAAGTCCGCTTGGTTCATGGCCCACCGCTTGCGCGAGGCCATGCGCGACTTCAACCCCGGCCCGATGGGCGGCGAGAACAAGACCGTCGAAGCCGACGAGAGTTTCGTCGGCGGCAAAGCCAAGAACAAAGCCTTCGGTGATCCGCCCAAGAAAGAGGCCGTGTTCGCCCTGGTCGAGCGCGAGGGCAAGGTTCGCTCGTTCCATGTCCCCGCCGTCAACGCCAAGACGCTGCGCCCGATCC
>JADFMW010000001.1 GCA_022563655.1 Pseudomonadota bacterium | reverse complement strand
AGCCCAGGAGCTCCCCCATTGGCTACACCATTACAATTGGCACCGGCCCCATGCCGGGATAAAAGGAAATACACCCATCAGCCGATCAGGCTCGGATGTGAACAACCTCATGCGACTCCACAACTAGCGGACGCTGTTGCGCCGCTTCCTCAGCGGCGGTCTCGAGTTCGCGGCTGTCCTCGCCTCGCGCATCTTCGTCAACAGGCTCGCCACTGACCACGTGATCGAACGGAGCCCGCTCGATCAGCACCAAGCCTTGGTACACGATCTCCCGCCCCGCCGTATCAATGCCCGGCCAACTCGCCTCGCCGGTGTCGAACTGAACCCTTAACTCGCCGGCAAACCAGAGGCGGCTCGGAATCTTGGCACGTCGGCCGTCAGAGGATTTCTGCAACACTGGCTGAGGGCGCAAGTCGTGTAGGAGCCGCCGAATGTCTCCTTCGATCGCGTTCCTGCGCCATCGGGCACGGTGCTCTCTCCTACACGCGGGTTGGTCTTCAGCGGCCTCTACGATCTCGGGCGGGTAGCCAGCGCGCGAGGCAACCCTTTCGACCCACTGCCGCTTGACCTCATCAGCGGTAAGCATCGGTTCGGGAACAGAGCGGCGGTGGGGTCGGCGAGAAACTTCCGTGCCCGTCCTGACTCTAAACGACGCACGGCGCGCCCGTTCAACCTTTTCAGCCTGCTCTCGCCGAGCGCGCTGTTCGTCCTCGGCGTCCTCCCTCCGAAGTTCTTCCTCGGCTTGCCTGATGCGGCGGAACGTAGCGGCGGGCGGCGGTAGGTCACGCGCCCTGAGTTCCTTCCCTGTCCACATCTTAGGAAAGCGCGCACGCCCAAGGACATCGAACGCCAGGGGCAGCGTGTAAAACTTCTCTGGATCGGGGTTAAACATCGCACCCCCCCTATAGGTGCCCTACCGTGGAATGGCGGCGCGGCGGCCGGCGGTAGGGTCGCCGGCTTTCGGGGTGCACTTCCCTAGCCGCGCCAGCTCGGACCGTCAGCCACGACGCATCGGCACCACCTTCGCGTCATCTTCCTCTGACGGCTTACCAGCGACGATCTGCTCGACGCGGGCGCCCCAGGCGTCGAGGGCCTGTCGTTTCTCAGCGTCGTAGCTGTGGCGGTCGTAAACGGCAGTGACGCCAGTCTCGATGTGGTTGAGGATTTTCGAGACGGTGAGCCGGCTGATGCCGAGGTCGCCGGTCATCTTGCTCGCCGCAGTCCGTCGCAAATCGTGCGGCACGAAATCGACCTTCTCGCCATCGCGGGCTTTGGCCGCGCTCTTGCGAATATCGGCTGTCGCGCGCCACAGATTCGTCACGGGGCCATCCCGCTTCGAGCTCTGGAATACCCATCCTTGATGGTCGCGCCCGGCGTCATCGCCGTGGTCGTCGACGTCGCCCTCGGCGTCGCCGTCCAACGCGTCCAGAATATCCATGGCCTGTCGGCTCAGCGGGACGCGGTGCGCGAGGCCGTTCTTGGTCCTCTCTCCCGGGATCGTCCACCAGCCCGATGCGCCGTCGATATCCTCGAGGCGCATGGTCTCGATTTCCTGGCCGCGCTGGGCGGTCAACAAGCGGAGCCGGAAGGCCGCCGCGACCATCGGTTCTTCGTCGTCCACCGCTTTCCAGACGGCAGAAATCTCGTCGTTGGAGAGCACTCGCTCGCGGGAGTGTTCGTCCGCGGGGCGCTCAATGCCCTGACATGGGTTATACGAAACGATGTCGCGGCTGATCGCCCAGTTGTAGCACTTGCGCAGGATCTCCAAAGTGCGGTTGGCTTGGATTCCTGCGCCACGCTCAACGATGTCGTCGAGCACCCGGACCACCTCCTTGCGCGTGATCGAGGACGCTTTCCGATGGCGCCAGATCGGCAGCAGGTCGCGCTCGAAGGCGAGTTCGTCCTTGCGCCAGGACCGCTTCTTCGCCTTGGCGTGCTTCTCGATGTACTCCGCGGCCAGCTCGCCGAAGGTCTCAGCCTTTTGCTCGGCCTGCTTATCGGCGGCCGGGTCTTTCCCGTGGGCAACCTCTCGGAGCGCGTCACTGGCCTTCTCGCGGGCATCGGCAAGCGACAGCGCCGGATAGACCCCCAGGCTCAATCTCCGGCGCCGGCCTTCGTGCCGGTAGACAAGGCCCCATGACTTCCGACCTCCGTACGACACTCGGAGCACGAAGCCTGGAACACTTGAATCCCAGTAGTCGCACTGGCCGTGTTCAAACTTGATATCCATGGCCTTTAGACGGTCCCGCTCTTTCTTCGGCGGGCGCTCCGGCGGTGGCTTGATGGCCTCGATGCCTCGGGCCGTGAATTTCAGCTTCGGCATGGCGGGCCTCCGATGTCTCGGAACCACCTGAACAGGTTTAGGTTCCAAATAGGTTCCACGGAGACAGAGACAGTATGACCGTCCATGACCTCCATTGAGCACCCGAAAAGCCATTCTGTCAACAGGCGTTCCGGCTTCCACGCCTATATCATAGGTGATCATCGGAATGCAGCGGAGGTCGCTAATCAGGTGGCTGCTAACCACTAGGTCGCTGGTTCGAGTCCGGCCCGGGGAGCCAACAAAAGCAAGGGGTTGGGCCATAATGGCTCAACCCCTTCGTCGTTCGAGTGACCAACAAGCGACCGCGCGAACGCACCTAGCGCTGTTTGGCCGTCAGAAGATGGCCGCCGACGGCAGAGAGCCCAGGTTGCGGCAACGGCCCGCCAGGTGCCGCTCCAGCGCTCCAAGGGCATCTCGGAACATCAGGTGAGCGGTCGATGAGTATAGGCCCCTTGAGACCGCCAAGGCCTCAGCGTCCATGCCGAGGCAGCACACGTCGTAGAGCACGCCCCTCTGCTCCGACGTGAGGCCGGCAAGGGCGTACTTGTACCGGTCCCGCGCTTCCACGTCGGCCTCGCTCATCTCACGCTCGCCGTTGCCGTTTCTCTTTTCCCAGTTGGCGGTACCCAACCGAAACAACGAGTCGAGCGCGCGTGACGCCGTCTGGTCGAGCCGCCGCATCACCGGCCAAAGGCTCGAGCCGGTCCCGTCGTAACGATCTAGCTGCACCTGCTCGCTCATGACAACCTCCTATCGAGACGCTCCAGCAGAAAGCTCTGGCGCTGTTTGTAAGAGTTCGCTGCCAGCCTCGGAAGTGACCGCCATCACAATTCCGTGGGGTTTTTTCTCAAACCGTGTGACGACCGTCACACTTTGCTCGAAATTCCGCGGCGCACTAGAAAAGCCCCGCCGAAGCGGGGCTAGCCCGCATGTCCCGGATGACAGCTTCCCGGCGCGCCACGGGGTAGCAGAGCGCGCCGGCCGCCATGCCGGGGCCGTCGCCCGCGCCTCGCGTTCCGATGTCGCGTTACACTTGGCTGATCTTGGTTTAGAAGGGAGGTGAAGCAACGCGGATCTCGCAAAGTGACCCGCCACGAGCAGGCCCACGTCACGCGCCTATATGACCTCGTCGACCTACCGTTCGAGTATGGCCGCTATAGGCCGCTCAGGCGGCAAGTGTTCGAGGGCGCCTCGGGACTGATACTGGACGCCGGTGTGGGCACCGGCCGAAACATACCCTTCTATCCTGAAAGTTGCCGCGTCATCGGTATCGACGTCAGCCCCGCGATGCTTGCCCAGGCAAGGCGACGGCGCGCGAAACTCGGAAAGGAAGTCGAGCTCCTGGAGATGGATGTTCTGGCAACCACGTTCCCGGACCGCCATTTCGACACCATCGTGGCGACGTTCCTGTTCACCGTTCTCGATCAACGCCAGCAGCTTCCCGCGCTCAAGGAACTCGCGCGCATTGCCAAGCCGGGCGGCCAGATCCGGCTCCTCGATTGCGCCTATTCCAGTGATCCGCTGAGGCGGCTGGTCATGCGGCTTTGGGCGCCGTGGGCGCGCTGGGCCTACGGGGCGGCGTTCGACCGCCATACGGAACGTTACCTTCCGGATGCCGGCCTCGAAATCGTCTCGCAGCGGTTCCTGTACCGCGACATCATCAAGCTGATCGTCGCCCGGCCGCATGCCCCGCAAGGGTGAGCCGCCCTCACCGCGCATCACCAGCCGGCAGCTTGGGTCTTCTCGCCACACAGATGCCCGCCTCAGCTCAGCACCCGGGGCAGCCACAGGGCGATGCCGGGGAAGGCGACGAGCAACGCGATGCGCACCACGTCGGAGACGAGAAACGGCGTCACGCCCTTGAACGTCTCGGCCATCGGCACGCCGTCGGCGAGCGCGTTGATGACGAACACGTTCATCCCGACAGGCGGCGTGATCAGCCCAACCTCGACGACGATGAGGGTGAGAATGCCGAACCAGATCGCCGTCTCCTCGGACCCGAGGCCGAAGTCGAGCCCGGCGATGATCGGGAAGAACACCGGGATCGTCAGCAGGATCATCGAGAGCGAGTCCATCACGCAGCCGAGCGCCAGGTAGAAGACCAGTATGACCGCCAGCACCGCGAACGGCTCAAGCCCGCTCGCGCCGATGGCCTCGGCCGCCGCGACGGGCAGCTGCGAGAGCGCGAGAAAGGAGTTGAAGATATCGGCCCCAAGCAGGATGAGAAAGATCATCGCCGTGGTCTGTGCGGTGCCGAAAAGGCACTCAACGAGGCCGGCGAGCCGCATGCGGCCGTAGATCACCGCCAGCGCCCCGGTGCCGAAGGCGCCCACCGCCGCGCCTTCGGTCGGCGTGAACCAACCGCGATAGATGCCGATGATCACGAGCGCGAAGATCAGCACCACCGACCAGACGTCGAGCAGGCTGGCGAGTCGCTGCCGCATGCTCGACCGCATCCCTGCCGGCCCGGCGTCGGGGCGGTACCGCACGTAAACGGCGATGGCGAGCATGTAGCCAAGTGCGGCGAGGCCGCCGGGCACGAAGGCGGCGAGAAACATCTTGCCGATCGACTGCTCGGTGAGAATGGCGTAGATCACCAGCACCACCGAGGGCGGAATCAGGATGCCGAGCGCCCCGCCGGCCGCCAGCGACCCGGTCGCCAGCGCGCCCGAGTAGCCGTAGCGGCGCATCTCGGGCAGGGCGACGCGCGCCATCGTCGCCGCAGTGGCCAGCGACGAGCCGCAAATTGCGCCGAAGCCCGCGCAGCCGCCCACCGCGGCCATCGCCAGGCCGCCCGGGTGGTGCCCGAGCCAGGCATTGGCGGCGCCGAACAGCGCCCGGCTGAGGCCCGCGTGCATGGCAAACTGCCCCATCAGCAGAAACAGCGGGATGACCGACAGCGAGTAGCTCGAGACCCGGTAGTAGGGGCCGGTCTTGAGGTAGTTGATGAGCGGCTCCCAGCCCGAGAGCATCACGTAGCCGGCCATCCCGGTCACCAGCATGGCGACGCCGATGGGCATGCGCAGCACCAGGAGCACAACGAGCACGGCGAACATCAGCACGCCGAGATCCACCCCGCTCATCGCCGCGCCTCGCCGAGGCTGCGCAGCAGCGTGTAGAGGCAGACGACCGCGAGCACCGCCATCGAGGCGGCCATGGGTACGAATCCCCACCAAATCGGCACGCCGAGGATCATCGACGTCTCGCCCCAGGCGCGCAGCTCGACGCCGCCCAGCGCAAGGCGCCACGCGAAAAGCGCCGCGATCAGGGCGTAGATGAGACTATGCGCCGCGTCGGCCCAGGCACGGGCGCGGGCGCGGGCGCCGGCACGTTGGGCGAAAAAATCGACCACTACGTTTCCGCGGCACAGCTGGCAATAGGGTAGAAACGCGAACACCGCCACCGCGACGCCGATCTCGACCAGCTCGAAGTCGCCGAGAACCGGGCGGTTGAACACGCTGCGCCCGACGACGCTGGTCACCGTGAGCGCGGTGACCGCGAGCAGCATCACGCCGCCCGCAAGCGCGAATCCCTTGGCGACGCGCTCCAGCGCCCGCCCGAAGCGGGGCCCGGCAGCGTGCCCGCCAGAGCCGTCGGCGCGATCGTCGCCGCCCGCGACCCCGCGCACCGGCGCGCCTACTCTCCGTAACGGGCGACCAGCGCCCTGGCTTCCTCGTACAGCGCTCTGCCGTCGAGGCCGCGGGCGTCGGTCTCTGCGATCCACCGGTCGATGACGGGCCGCGTCGCCGCTTTCCAGCGCGCCACCTCGTCGTCGGAAAGCGTGAAGATGGTGTTGCCGCGCGCCTTGGCGGCGGCGATCCCCGGCGCCTCGGCCGCGTCCCACACGCGCCCGGCGCGCTCAGCCAGCGCGAGGCCCGAATTGCGGTCGATCACCGCCTTGAGATCGGGCGGCAGGCTCTCGTAGCGCGCCTTGTTCATGGCGAACAAGAAAACGGCGGTGTAGAGGCCCGTATTCGTGTGGTAGCGCGTGATCTCGTGCACCCTCAGCGGCAGGGTAACCTCGTAGGGCAGCGCCGCGCCCTCGACGACGCCGCGGGCGATCGCCTCGGGCACCTGTGGCACCGGCATGCCCACGGGCGTCGCGCCCAGCGCCTTGAGCGCCGCGTTGACGGCGCGCGTCGGGGCGCGGATTTTGACCCCCTTGAGATCCTCGATCGTCCGGATCGGCTTCGTCGCCATGTGCAAGGCGCCGGGCGCGTGGGAGTGCAGCGCGAGCACGCGGACATCCTTGAATTCGTCCTTCAGGTGGCGCTCGTAGAACGCCATCAGCGCCTGGCTGGTGGCCACGGCCGAGCCGGTGACGTAGGGCAGCTCGAACACCTCGACCAAGGGAAAGCGGCCGGCGGTGTAGCCGGGCAGGGTCCAGGCCAGATCGACGACGCCGTCCTTCACCTGATCGTAGAGCTGCGGCGCCCGGCCGCCGAGCTGCATCACCGGGTAGATATCGATCTTGATGCGGCCCTGCGACTCCGCCATCACCTTGTCTGCCCACGGCTTGAGAAACCCCGCGTGGGTGGTCGAGCTGGGCGGCAGGAAATGGTGAAGCTTGAGCGTGACCTCTTGGGCCGGCGACGAGCCGGGGACGGCCAGCGCCGCGGCGGCGAGCGCCAGCGCGCAGAGCATGGTCGGCAAGAAGTTGCGAAACGCCACCGGGCCCTTTCTTCTCTGATAATGGCCTTCGCCGATGATGGCCTTCGCTGATGATGGCCTTCGCCGATGATGACGCGACCGACGGGCGCGCGCCGGCACACTCTATCCGCCCGGCCCCGAAATGCCAGCGAAACCGACGCCGAGTGTGGGGCGGGCACCGCGGTTTGACACGCCGCCGGAGGCGCTTCCGAGCTTGGCGCCACGCGGCGCTGAGCCGCGACGGAATCGAGACGCCCCCGCGCGATCGCTACGCGCCGGTCACCCGGTACATGAAGTAGCGGCCTTCGGCGACGCCCCCGGGCAGCGGCAGCGCAAGCCAGCCGGGCGCGGCCAGCTCCTGGTCGGAGGCGACGACCCCGCCGCGCGCCATCAACGGCGCCGCCCAACCCGCCACGAAGGCGCACAGCGCCGCGTTTGCCGCGGCGTCAACGAGGCCGATATCGAAGTGGGCGAGCGCCGCCGGCTCGTGAATGCGCTCGCTCGCTCGCGGCAGGGTGTCGTGCAGATCCCCGAGCAGCATGTGCTCGGGATCTGGGATGCAGTCGGGATGGGCGGCGATGCGCCTGTCGAATACAAAGATCTCGCGCTCGGGGAGGAGGCCGCGCAGGTGGTCGTACGTACGCCCGTTGCCGAGGCCGAACTCGAGCACCGGGCCGGGCACATCGGCGATCAGCCTGGCGCCCAGCACGAGGCAGTCGCGCTGGGCGCAGAGGCGGCGGATGAAGCTGTCAAGCCGACTCACGAGCCGCTCGCCCGTCCGCTTTACCCGGCCTTGAGCTTGCTCAGCGCGTCTTGCAGTTGGCGCGTTGTCACGTCGAGGCGATGCGCCAGCACGCGCATGATCTCCACCGAGATCTCGGGAAACTGAGAAACCAGCTCGAAGAACAGCTCCTTCGATATGCGCATCGTCATCAACGTGCTGGTCGCCGTGACGGTGGCGGTGCGCGGTACGTCGCAGAGGATCGCGATCTCGCCGACGAAGTCGTTGGTGCCCACCTGCGCGACGGTGAGGGGCCCGTTCGGAGTGGCAACCACCACGTCGGCGGTGCCGCTGGTAATGATGTAGGCGGCGTCGCCGACGTCGCCCTGGCGGAACAGATTTTCGCCGGAGTTGAACGTGACCCTCTGAGCGGTAAAGGCGAGCAGCTTCAGCTTGCTCGGCTCGATCTTGGCGAACAACGGGATGCTGCGCAGCCGTTCAACGTCTTCCTGCAAGCTCATGGGTCTTTCTCCCCGTCCGGCGGCCTATTCCGCCGCGATCAGCATCTTGAAATGCGTGTCGGGCTGGTCGAGCTCCGAGAACTTACCGTGCTCGACCACCTTCCCGCCACGCATCACGAGAACCCGCTCGAACTGATTGGCAAGGCTTGGGCGGTGCAACGCCCAGATCAGCCCGCGTCCTTCGAATTCGGTAAGCAAATTTTTCGTGACCTTCGTCTGGGTGGCGCCGTCGAGCCTCGCGGTGGCTTCCGAGACGACCAAGATATCGGGGCGCTTCAGTACGGCGCGCGCGATCGCCAGCTTCTGCCGCTGGGCGTCCGACAGCCGCGAGCCGCTGATGCCAACCTGGAATTCAAGCCCCGCTGCGACCACCGCCGTATACAGGTCAAGCTCGCTGATCACCTCCGAGATCAGCGCCCCGATGCGCGTCGCCGCCTGCGCCTTACCGTAGGCAAGCTTGCCGAACAATATGTTGTCCTGCAACGTCGAGGCGGCGTTGTATCGGTCGGGAGCGAAGAACTCCACTGCCGACGATAAATTGTCCGGCAGATCGCGGGCGAAGGTCTTGCGCGCTTCGAGCAGGCGCGGCTGCATGACGTCGTCGACGAGCCCCAGCGCGTGGCGCGCGGGGACCAGCTTGAACGGCAGCGACAAAAGCTTGTGCCGTTCGTCCTCGCTCAGCGTTTCGAGCTTATCCTTATCGACCCGGCCGATCAGCTCCTTGTAGTCGGGCAGATCGTCGGCGCGGATGAAGCTGAACTGCTCGAAGAACTCGTGCTCGGCCGGCAGGTCCGAGAACATCTCGACCATGGTGCCGGCGATCTCGTGGCCCATGGCGAGCAGGTCTTCGGTCAGGCCGCACCGGTCGAGCACCGACATCACGTAAGCGTTCTCGGCCAACCGTTCCATGTCGAAGGTGTCGTCGACGGGAGTGCCGAACAGCAGGTTTTCGGCCACCGTGGCGTTGGTGTTGTATTTCTCGTTGTCAAAAAACTCGACAAGGCCGGCGAGATCGGGATCGGCAAGGCGCTCTCGCAGCGCTGTCCGCGCACGCAGAATACGCGTGGCGAGTTCGGCGTGCGCCGACGGGTCGATCGTGCCGCGCAGGCCGAACTGATAAACGTCGTCGACCATCTCGGCGACCGTGAGCGCGCGGATCGCCGCCGCGGTGAGCTCCGAGGGCGAGTCGGCGCCGGCGGCGGCGTAGTCGATCCAGTCGGCGAAAATGTCGCGCGTGGTGTTGCCGGCGCGCGCGCTCTCGGCCAATGCATCGCGACGCAGCGCCGCCGTTTTAGCATCGTACCCGGCCTCCTGCGACGGACGGTGCTTGAGGCCGTAGAACAGGTTGTCGCCGATGCTCGCCGAAAACAACTGCGCGTTGGCGCCGACATAGGCGATGCGGCGGCCGGTAACCGCCTCGGGCAGCGTCTTGATGTCCTTGCCGCCAATGGTGATGCGACCGCCCGTGGGGTCGAGCAGGCGCGCCAGCAGAAGCGTCAACTCCTCCTTGCCGCTGCCGCCGGCGCCGACGATGGCGAGGCGCTCATTGACGCCCAGGGAGAACGACACCCCGTCGACCACCCTGACGTCGTCCTCGCTGAGCGTGAGATTGCCCACCACCAACTCTCCGCTCAGCGGCTCCGCCGCGTCGACCTCGGCGTCGAGCTGCGCTTCATCGCGCATGCCGGGCGGCGCGAACTGTGAGACGACCGAGTCGTACTTGATGCGCGAGTCTTCCTTCATCTGGTAGTAGTTCAGAAGCTCTTTCCATGGCGGCGCGAGATCCTTGTACGCCGCCAGCACGGCCACCAGCGAGCCGAGCGAAAGTTCCCCCTTGATCACCAGGTAGCCGCCGATCGCAAAGAAGAAAAACGGCGTCAGCTGATTCATGAAGTTGTTGAGGAACTTGATGAAGAATTTCTTGCGGTAGATCTGATAGCGGATGTCGAAGATGCGCCCCAGGCGGTGGCCGAAATCAGCGAGCTCGTATTGCGAGGTGTCGTAGGCGTGGATCTCCTGGGCGCCGGAAACCGTCTCGCCGATGCGCTCCGACAGCTTGCGCACCTCCTTCACCCGCTGCTTGCCGAGCAGGTTCACCCGCCGCTGCAGCTTGGGAATGATGTAGCCCTGCACGGGATAGAACGCGATCGCGGCAACGCCCATCCGCCAATCTTGCACCATAATGAACACCAGGGCGGTCAGCAACAGCCCGCCCTGGTGCATGGGCAGCGCGAAGGCGTCGCCGATAAAGCCGCCGAGCGGCTCGACCTCTTGGGTGATCATCGGGATCAGCTCGCCTTGCGAGACCTTGCGAAAGTGCGGCAAGGGAAAGCGCAGGATGCGGCTGTAGAGCTGGTAGCGCAGGCGGCGCAGCATGCGCTCGCCCAACAGGCCCTTGTAGACGTTGATGTAGAACTTGAAGCCGCCGTTGATGCAGACGAGCACGAGGAACACGCCGCACAGAGCGAACAACAGCACAAGTTGATCGAGATCAACGACCTTGATGCCAAAGAACTCTAGCGGCTTGGGAAAATCCTCGGGCCCTCCCTCCAACGCGCCATTAACTATTTTTTTTGGTATGTCCAACGATACGTAATAAAATGGCAGAGAACATACTGTGACCAGCAACACAAAAATCTGCTGTGTTTTACTATATCGAAGAACGAATTTATATATACTTTGCTCCATGACTCTTGCCCGTTCCCGAATCGGTGACGATGCCCGCTGTTTCCCTTGCACGCGTCGCACGCAACGTTAGCCTAGCTTCGCGCAAGCGTAAATGGCTTTTGCCTCGGTCGCCAGCGCACAAACTTGTGTGTTCGCGCAATCGATGCTTCCGTCTTTGCGCGCCGTGCCAAGGTCGGCAAACATTCAAACGAATTGCGCAGATGCGCGCGACCGGTCAGACTGGCCGGCTCGCAGCACCGCGCCCGGCGGATGCGTCGGCCGGTGTGGCACAGCGAAGGGGGCCCAAGCGATGAACAAACCTGCCGCGGGACGAAGGATCCTGATCTACAGCCACGACACCTTCGGTCTCGGCCACCTGCGCCGCTGCCGCGCCATTGCCCACGCCCTGGTCGAGGAGCACAAGCAGCTTTCGGTGCTGATACTTTCGGGCTCGCCGATCATCGGCAGCTTCGACTTCCGCGCGCGGGTCGACTTCGTCCGCATCCCCGGCGTCATCAAGCTGCGCAACGGCGAGTACACCACGCTCAACCTGCACATCGACATCGAGCAGACGCTCGCCATGCGGGCATCGATCATCCTGCACACCGCCGGCATCTTCGGCCCGGACATCTTCATCGTCGACAAGGAGCCGCTGGGCCTGCGCGGCGAGATCAAGGAGACCCTGGAGATGCTCAAGCAGCGCGGCACGCGCATCGTGCTCGGCCTGCGCGACGTGCTCGACGAACCCAGCCTGCTGCGGCCCGAGTGGCGGCGCAAGAACGTGCTGCCCGCGCTGCGCCATCTTTACGACGACATCTGGATCTACGGCTTGCCGCAAATTTACGACCCGATCGCCGACATCGGCCTGCCGGCAGACGTGCGCAAGAAGGTCGCGTTCACGGGCTACCTGCCGCGGACGGTGCCTGCCAGCACACCGCTTTCCGGAGTGATCGAGAGAATCAAGGAACCTTACGTTCTGGTTACCGGCGGGGGTGGCGGCGATGGCGAAGCGTTGATCGACTGGGTGCTGAGTGCTTACGAATGCAGCTCGCCACCGCCGTGGAATGCGCTTCTGGTCTTCGGACCGTTCATGCAGCCCGAGCTGCAGGCCCAGTTCCAAGAGCGCGTGAACAAGCTGCCGCGCGTTACGGCCGTCGTCTTCGACGCCTACCTGGAGAGCTTGATGGCGCGCGCCGCCGGCGTCGTCGCCATGGGCGGCTACAACACGTTCTGCGAGATCCTGTCGTTCGACAAGCGCGCGATCATCGTGCCGCGCCGGGTGCCGCGCATGGAGCAGTACATCCGCGCCTCGCGCTTCAGCGACCTCGGGCTGGTCGCAATGCTGGACGACACCGGCCGGCGCGACCCGGCCGCCATGGCGACGGCGCTCAGGCGCCTGCCGCAGCAGCGGCTGCCCTCGGAGGTCGTCATACCCGGTCTCCTGGATGGCTTCGTCAACCTCAATCGGCTGGTCGCCATGCGGCTCGCCGAGGGCAACCGCGCCGGCGGCGTCGCGCGGATCGGCCGATCGCGGTAGGGGACGAGGCTGTGCTCGGCACGGTCGCCTTCATCCTCAAGGGCTACCCCCGGCTCTCCGAGACCTTCATCGCCCAGGAAATCCTCGCCCTCGAAGAGCGTGGGCTCGACATCGCCATCGTTTCGCTGCGCCACCCGACGGACCCCCACGTCCATCCCATCCATGCCCGCATCAAAGCCCCCGTGACATACCTGCCGGAGTACCTGTGGCGCGAGCCGCTACGGGTGTGGCGCGGCTGGCGGGCGGCGAGGCGAAATCCTCGCTATCGGGCGGCGCGGTGGGCTTGGCTGCGCGACCTGGCCCGCGACCTCAGCCCCAACCGGGTGCGCCGCTTCGGCCAGGCGCTGGTGCTGGCGCGAGAGCTGCCGCCGGGGGTGAACCACCTGCACGCTCACTTCCTGCACACTCCGGCGTCGGTCGCGCGCTATACCAGCCTGCTCACCGGACTGCCCTGGAGCTGCTCGGCGCACGCCAAGGACATCTGGACCTCGCCCACTTGGGAGAAGGCCGAGAAGCTCGCCGAATGCCGATGGTTGGTCACCTGCACCGCGGCGGGCCGCGACCACCTCGCCCAGCTGGCCCCGCCGGGCCGCGTCGAGCTGGCCTACCACGGCCTCGACCCGGGCCGCTTCCCCGCCGCCGAGCGCGTGCGCCCACCGCGCGACGGCGCTGCCGCCGACGATCCCGTCACCATCCTGTCGGTGGGCCGCGCCGTGGCCAAGAAAGGCTACGACGACCTGCTGGCGGCGCTGGCCACGCTGCCGCGCGAGGTCAATTGGCGGTTCGTTCATATCGGCGACGGGCCGTTGCTCGCGGCGCTCCGGCGCCAAGCCCGCGCGGCCGGCCTCGACGGCCGCGTCCAATGGCTCCGCGCACAACCCGAGGACGTGGTGCTCGAGCATTACCGCGCCTCCGACCTCTTCGTGCTCGCCAGCCGCGTCGCCAACGATGGCGACCGCGACGGTCTGCCCAACGTGCTGATGGAAGCGCAGTCGCAAGGGCTTGCGGTACTGGCGACCCGGCTGTCGGCGATCCCCGAGTTGATCGACGACGGCGTCACCGGCTGCCTGGTGGCGCCGCGCGACCGCGCCGCCCTGAGCGCGGCGCTGGCGGCGCTGATCGCCGACCCGGCGCTGCGCGCGCGCCTCGGAAGAGCCGGCCAGGAGCGGGTGCGCGAGTCCTTCTCCATGAGCCGCGGGAGCAGCCAGCTCGCGGCGAAGTTCGGCCTCGCGCGCTGAAGCGGCATCGGGCGGCCGCCGATGCGAATCGCCTTCTACGCTCCGCTCAAGGCGCCGACACACGCGGTTCCCTCGGGCGACCGCCGCATGGCCGGGCTGATCATGGCCGCGCTGGAAACGGCGGGCCACGCGGTCGACCTGGCCTCGACCCTGCGCAGCTACGAGGGCGAGGGCAACGCCGCGCGGCAAGCGGCGATCCGCGCCCGGGGCGCGGCCGAGGCCGCGGCGCTGGTGCGCCGGTACCGCGCGGCGCCCAAGCACGAGCGTCCGGCTGCGTGGTTTACCTATCACCTTTACCACAAGGCGCCCGACTGGCTCGGCCCCGAGGTCGGCCGCGCGCTCGGCATCCCGTACCTGGTGGCCGAGCCCTCGTTCGCGCCCAAGCAGGCCAACGGTCCGTGGGCTGACGGCCACGCCGCCGTGGCGGCGGCGCTGGCCCGGGCCGACGCGGTGCTGGCGCTGACCGAAGACGACGCCGAATGTCTGCGCCCTCTGGTGCGCGCGCCCGAGCGCTTGCTTTCCCTGCCGCCGTTCCTCGACGTTGCGCCGTATCGGGCGGCACAGAGGGCGCGCGCGGCGCACCGCGGAAAAATCGCCGCCGAGCTCGGTCTCGACGCGGAGCCGCCGTGGTTGCTCGCCGTCGCCATGATGCGGCGCGGCGACAAGCTCGCCTCGTATCGCCGGCTCGGCGCCGCCCTCGGGCGCGTCACCGACCTCGAGTGGCGATTGCTCGTCGTCGGCGCGGGCCCGGCGCGGGCCGAGGTAGAGGCGGCGCTCGGCCCCCTCGGTGGCGAGCGGGTCGTCTACGCCGGAGCGCGCCCGCCCGAGGCGTTGCCGGCGTTCTACGCGGCGGCCGACGCCTTTGTCTGGCCTGCGGTCGACGAGGCCTACGGCATGGCCGTACTCGAGGCGCAGGCGGCCGGGCTGCCCGTGGTCGCCGGGCGCGTCCGCGGCGTCGCCGAGGTGGTACGCTCGGGCAAGACCGGCGTGCTCACTCCCGCCGGCGACGATGGCGCGTTCGCCGCGGCGGTCCGCCAGCTGCTCGACGATCGCCGATTACGCGCCGTGCTCGGCGCCGCGGCGGCCGCATCCGTCGAGGAGCGCCACGGCTTGGCGGCGGCGAGCGCGACGCTCGAACGGGCGCTCGCCCTCGCGCACGCCGGCGCATGACGCGGCTCGCGCTCATCCGGCATGCGGCGACCGCTTGGACCGAGCAAGGCCGGATCCAGGGGCGGACCGACGTGCCGCTGAGCCCGCGCGGCCGCGCCGCCGCCGCCCGCAGGCGGCCGCCCGCCCAGCTCGCCGGCGCCGACTGGGCCTCGAGCCCGCTGGTCCGCGCCCGCGATACGGCGCGGCTCATGGGCGTCAAGCACATCGCGATCGAGGCGCGGCTCACCGAGATGGACTGGGGCCGCTGGGAAGGGCGCCGCCTGGCGGCGCTGCGCGATGAGTTCGGCGCGGCGATCGCGGAGAACGAAGCGCGCGGCCTCGACTTTCGCCCCGACGGCGGCGAAAGCCCGCGCGACGTGCAGGCGCGCCTCGCGCCGTGGCTTGCAGAAGTGGCGGCGCGCAAACGCCCACTGGTCGCCGTCACCCACAAGGGCGTGATTCGCGCGATCGTGGCGCAGGCCACGGGTTGGGACATGACCGGCACGCTGCCAGCGCCCCTCGCCTGGGATTGCGCCCATCTGTTCACCCTCGCCGCCGACGGCGCGCCCGCGGTCGAACGGCTGAACCTGCCGCTCGAGCTATCGTGACGCGCCGTCGCGTCCTGTTCTATGTCCAGCACCTGCTCGGCATCGGTCACTTGAGGCGCGCCGTCGCGCTGGCCCGCGCGTGCGCCGCCCGCGACCTCGAAGTGACGGTGGCGAGCGGGGGGGAGCCGGTCGCGGGGCTCGACGTGGGCGGCGCGGCGCTGGTGCAACTGCCGCCGCTGCGCAGCCGCGACGAGAGTTTCAGCGCCCTTGTCTGCGCAGACGGCCGGGCGCCGGACGCGGCGTGGCTGGATCGCCGCCGCACCATGCTGCTCGACCTGTTCGCGCGGGTCAAACCGCACGTGCTGGTCGTCGAGATGTTCCCGTTCGGGCGCCGCCAGCTGCGCTTCGAGCTGCTGCCGCTGCTCGCCGCCGCACGCGCCGCCGCGCCGCGGCCCTGGGTGGTCTCTTCGGTGCGCGACGTGCTGACCGCGCGCGCGCCCAAGCGCACCGCCGAGGCGGCGGCCTGGGCGCGGCGCTACCTCGACGCCGTGCTGGTCCACGGCGACCCGAAGGTAATCCGCTTCGAGGAGAGCTTCCCCGCCGCCGCCGAGATCGCCGACATGATTTCCTACACCGGCTACGTAGCGGAGCCCGCCGGGCGTCGCGGCGGCCCCGGCGCCCCGGGCTGGAACGAGGTGGTGGCATCGGCGGGGGGCGGCGCCGTTGGCGAGATCGTGCTGCGGACCGCGCTCGAGGCGCGCCCGTTGTCGCGATCGGGGTGCGACCTCGACTGGCGGCTGCTCGCCGGAGAAAACCTATCGGCCGAGGCCTTCGCGGCCCTCACCGCCGAAGCCCCCAACGGCGTCATCGTCGAACGCGCCCGGCCCGACTTCGCCGATCTCTTGGCGAATTGCGCTGTGTCGATCTCCCAGGGCGGCTATAATACCGCCGTAAACATCTTACAGGCTCGCGCCCAAGCCGTGATCGTTCCCTTCTCGCGGGGCGGGCAGACCGAGCAAAGCCTGCGGGCGGCACGGCTCGAGGCGCTCGGGCTGGTGCGTTGCCTCGACGAGCGCGACCTCACGCCGGCGCGGCTCGCAACCACTGTGGACGCCGCGCTGGCCGCGCCACGGCCGCCGCACCGCGCCGTCGCCGTCGACGGCGCCGGGCGCAGCGCCGCCATGATCACCACTTGGGCGAAACGCGAAGATGAGTAACTGGTGCATGCTCACCGACGAACTCGACCGTTGGGCCGGCGAAGGCCGCACCGCCACCTTGTGGTGGCGCGACGATGACTCCGCCCGGCCGATTCCGGCCCTCGATCGCCTGCTCGCCCTACGGGCCCAGGCGGCGGCGCCCCTGGCGCTCGCGGTGATCCCGGCAATGGTCGAAGACGAAACCGCCGCCCGCGTCGATTCCGGCGACGATATCGACGTGCTCCAGCACGGCTACGCCCACCTGAACCACGCGCCCCCTGGCAAACGCAAGGCAGAGCTTGGCCCCGAGCGCTCCGCCGACGAGGCGCTCGATGAGCTCGCCGCGGGCCGCCGCAGACTCACGGCATTGTTCGGCGCGCGCGCGCTTGACGTGCTGGTGCCGCCGTGGAACCGCATCGCCAGCGCACTCGTCGGCCGTCTGGCCAGCGCCGGCTTCTCGGGGCTGTCCACCTACGGCCCGCGCGCCCGCTCCGCCCCTGGCCTGCGCCAAGTAAACGCCCACGTCGATATCATCGACTGGCGCGCGACGCGCGGCTTCGTCGGCGTCGACGAGGCGCTCGCGCTGGCGGTCGGGCACCTGCGCGCGCGGCGGACGCGCGCTGCCGGCGACGAGCCCACAGGCCTCTTGAGCCACCATCGCGACCACGACGAGGCGGCGTGGGCATTCATCGGCGCGTTCCTGGAGGCGACGGCAGCACATCCCGCAACGCGCTGGATGAGCGCCAGGGATGCCTTCGCGGCGCCAAGGCGACGGCGCCTCGGGCCGTGACCAGCCACCGCTACCCCACCCGTGCCATGGCTGCGGACTACGGCCGCGCCGCGCTCGGGATAGCGCTGTTTGGCACTTTATGGTTTTTTCACACAGCACCCGTTATGGCCTATATCCTCGGCGCGTTTGGCACATTATTTCTCGTCTTCGCGGTGCGCACCGCTTTTCGCCACATGACGCGTATCGAGGTCTCCACCGAGGCGATTCGAGTGGTGGGGCCGGCCGGGGCGGTCTTGCGCTGGCGAGACTTAGACGCTATGACGCTCGGCTATTACTCAACGCGACGCGACGGCCATGGAGGGTGGATGCACCTCAAGCTCAAGGGCGCGAGCCGCACCGTGAAGCTTGATTCGTCGATCGACGGCTTTCCGATCATCACCCGCCAGGCGTTGTTCGCAGCGCGCGCCAACCACGTGGTCCTCAGCCCACCGACGCTGGAGAACCTGGCCGTCCTCGGAATCGCCTCCGACGAATCAGCGGCGAACGCGTAATGGACGAACTGCTCCGCGTTCGCGACCTCAAGGTCGAGTTCGACCTTCCGGAAGGCGTCATCACCGCGGTCGACGGGGTTTCCTTCCGCATCCTCCCAGGCTCCACCGTCGCTCTCGTCGGCGAGTCCGGGTCGGGCAAATCGGTCGTGTCGCAGTCCATCATGGGGATACTGCCCGAAACGGCGCGCCTCGCGCGCGGCGAAATCCTGTTCGCCGACCCCGACAAGCCGGGCACCGAGGTCGACATCGCTGCGCTAGACCCCGGCTCCAGCGAGATGCGGGCGATCCGCGGCGGGCGTATTTCGATCATCTTCCAGGAACCGATGACCTCGCTGTCGCCGCTTCACACCATCGGCGACCAAGTGGGCGAGGCGCTGCACCTGCACCTCAAGGTCGACACCCGGACCGGCCGCGAGATGACCGCCGATATGTTGCGGTTGGTCGGCTTTCCCGACCCGGTGGGTGCGCTCAAGACGTACCCGTTCGAGCTGTCGGGAGGGCTGCGCCAGCGGGCGATGATCGCGATGGCGCTCATCTGCCGGCCGGCGCTGCTGATCGCGGATGAGCCCACCACCGCGCTCGACGTCACCATCCAGGCGCAAATCCTCAAGTTGATGATTGACCTCCAGCGCGAGCTCGGGATGGCGATCCTGATCATCACCCACGACCTCGGCATCGTCGCCAACGTCGCCGAAGAGATCGTCGTGATGTACAACGGCAAGGTCATGGAAAGCGGCTCGCTCGACGACATTTTCCGCCGGCCCGAGCACCCCTATCTCAAGGCGCTGCTGCACGCGGTCCCCCGCTTCGACATGCGGCCCGGCGAGCGCCTGGTGCCGATCCGTGAAATCAGCCCGGGCAGCGCGACGGCGCTCGCGCCCAAGACGGCGCCTGCAAAGGAAGCCGACGAGACGGGCCCGCTGCTGCGCGTGCGCGGCGTGAGCAAAACGTTCGGCAGCCGCAAGACCGGCTGGCTCGCCAGCGGGGACTCTAAACCCCACTTGGCCGTCGACGACGTGAGCTTCGACATCATGCGCGGCGAGTGCCTCGGTCTGGTTGGCGAATCGGGCTGCGGCAAGACGGTGACGAGCAAGATCATCATGCGCGCGCTCGTCCCCGACGCCGGCGAAGTGCTGTACAACGGCAGCGGACACGCGACCGACGTGCTCAGCCTCGAGGGCGACGCGCTGCTCGAATACCGCCGCAAGGTTCAGTACATCTTCCAGGACCCTTACAGCTCGCTGAACCCGCGCATGACCGTGTTCGACATCATCAGCGAGCCACTCGTCATCCACCGGATCGGCACGGCCGACGAGCGTGCCTGGATGGTCAAGCAGCTGATGCGCTTCGTCGGTCTCGACCTGCGCTATCTGCGACGTTACCCGCACAGCTTCTCGGGCGGTCAACGCCAGCGCATCGGCATCGCCCGCGCGCTCGCGCTGAACCCGAATCTGTTGATCTGCGACGAGCCGGTCTCGGCGCTCGACGTCTCGATCCAGGCGCAGGTACTGAACCTGCTCAAGGACCTGAAGCGCGAGCTCGGCCTGACATACCTCTTCATCTCGCACAACCTGGCGGTGGTCAACTATATCGCCGACCGAATCGCCGTGATGTGCGCCGGTCGGCTGATCGAGATCGCGCGGCAGGAGGATTTGTTCACCAAGCCGGTGCACCCATACACCAAGGCCCTGGTGGCGGCGGTGCCCGAGCCCGATCCCTCCCGCAGGCTGGACTTCGGTGCACTGGCCGCCAACCGCTGCTCGGACCCGGCCGCCTGGCCAGCGCCGTTCACGCTTGACGGTTCGGCAAAGGCCAGTCTGCTCGACCTCGGCGGCGGCCACATGGTGCGCGTCTCGGGCCCGGCCGACCAGATCAAGATCGCGTCATGAAGCGACTCGCAACGCTTCACTTCCTCGTCCTCTGCGT
This sequence comes from Pseudomonadota bacterium, assembly GCA_022563655.1. Lineage (GTDB taxonomy): Bacteria > Pseudomonadota > Alphaproteobacteria > JAAXGF01 > JAAXGF01 > JADFMW01. The sequence continues at coordinate 23,453 of JADFMW010000001.1, read as the reverse complement.
CGTCGGCGCTCTGGCCGCGGCGCACGGCCCCGCGGTGGCGGACACCGTGGTTCTGCAAGACACCCCGGGGGCCGCCCCGCCCGAGCTGATCGAGCCGCCGTTCCTGGCCGAGGACGTCGCCGCCGGCAAGCTGCCGCCGGTGGCGCGGCGCATCGCCACCGAGCCCTTGGTGGTCCGCGCCAGCGAGCGGTTCAGCCTCGGCGTCTACGGCGGCGATTGGCATATGCTGGTGCGCCGCGCCAAGGACCTGAAGTTGCTGGTCGTATACGGTTACTCGCGGCTGGTTCGCTACGACGAGAACTACAACTTCGTGCCCGACATTCTCAAGCGGCTCGAGGTCCAGGACGGGCGCGTCTTTACCTTCAGCTTGCGCAAAGGCCACAAGTGGTCCGACGGCCACCCATTCACCAGCGAAGACTTCCGCTTCTACTGGGAGGATTACGCCACAAACCTGAAGCTGGCGCCGGCGGGCCCGCACGAGGTGCTGCTGGTCGGCGGCGAACCGCCGCGCTTCGAGGTCATCGACGAGACCACCGTGCGCTACAGCTGGTCGCGGCCAAACCCCAACTTCCTGCCGGCGCTGGCCGGGGCCTCGCCATTGTTCATCTACCGCCCGGCGCACTACCTCAAGCGCTTTCATGAGCGTTACGCCGATCTGGCCGAGCTCGAAACAAGGGCCAAGAAAGCGGGCAAGCACAGCTGGGCGGCGTTGTACAACAGCAAGGACAACATGTACCGCTTCGACAACCCGGAGCTGCCGACATTGCAGCCCTGGGTCAACACGACCCGGGTGCCGGCGACACGTTTCATCGCCCGGCGCAACCCTTACTTCCACCGGATCGACGAGGCGGGCCGCCAGCTTCCCTACATCGATCGCGTGCTGCTCGACCTGGTCGACAGTAAGCTGATCCCGGCAAAGGTCAGCGCCGGCGAAACCGACCTTCAGGCGCGCGGGCTGAACTTCAACCATTACACCTTGCTCAAGGCTGGAGAGCGGCGCAACGACTATCGTGTGCAGCTCTGGCGCACGGTGCGCGGCTCGCATCTGGCGCTCTACCCCAACCTCAACTCAACCAACCCCGAGTGGCGCGCTCTGACCCGCGACGTGCGCTTCCGTCGGGCGCTCTCGCTGGCGATCAACCGCAACGAAATCAACCAGGTGATCTATTACGGACTGGGCATCGAGGGCAACAACACGGTCCAGCCTGTAAGCCCGCTCTACAAACCCGAGTACGCCTCGGCCTGGGCCGGGTTCGACCTCGCCAAGGCCAACGCGCTGCTCGATGAAATCGGCCTCATCCGGCGCGGCAAGCGCGGCGTGCGTCTGCTTCCCAGCGGCCGGCCGCTCGAGATCATCGTCGAGACCGCCGGCGAAGACACCGAGCAGACCGATGTGCTCGAGCTTATTCACGACAGCTGGCTCAAGGCCGGCATCAAGCTCTACACCAGACCGTCACAGCGCGAGGTGTTCCGCAACCGCATCTTCGCCGGCAAGACACAGATAGCGATCTGGTTCGGTTACGAAAACGGCGCGGCGACTCCCGACATGAGCCCGGCCGAGCTGGCGCCCACCTCGCAGCAGGGCTACCAATGGCCCAAGTGGGGGCAGTACTACGAGACCAGCGGCTTCGCGGGCGAGCCGATCGACCTCGAACCGGCCCGCGAGCTGTTCCAACTCAACACCGCCTGGTACGCCGCGGCCACCCGAGCCGAGCGCGAGGCGATCTGGCACAAGATGCTCAAGATTCACGCCGAGCAAGTATTCACCATCGGCATCATCAGCGGCGTGCCGCAACCGATCGTGGTGAGCAACCGGCTACGCAACGTGCCCGTGGAAGGCGTGTACAACTGGGACCCGGGCGCGCACTTCGGCATCTACCGGCCCGAGACGTTCTGGTTCGCCGCGGATGGCGCGGACCGGAGGCAGAATTAGGGGCAAGACCCCCGCCCCCCGGCCCTCCAAGGGGATCGCGTTCTGCTCACCGCGAACGCCGGTTTTCCTTTTTACCTCGACATCTTAACCGCTCTTCTCAGGTTAACCGCTCTTCTCAGGTTAACCGCTCTTCTCAGGTTAACCGCTCTTCTCAGGTTAACCGCTCTTCTCAGGTTAACCGCTCTTCTCAGGCAACCACCGGAACCGCCGAAAAGGCCGAAGCAACGCGGGAGCCTCTGCGCCACGATTTTGCCCGCCGCCCCACAGCTTTGAGAGATCGATGCCGCCATCCGCACACAGCCGTCCGACGCCGCTACGGCGACGATCGTCGCGGCATGTTTGGTAATTTTTCGCGCTACTGTGACGGCCGTCACAGACGGGCGCGCGGCTCTGATTGATTTTCACCGGCAACTGACTCAGGCGACCGACCGGGACGGTCGTGCGGCAAAAAACTAGGGACAACAGTTTTGCTTTAGAATTTTGCACTAGACTATGACGATCGCGGCGATCCTGCTCGGCGTGCGGGCGGCGGGAATTCCGGCCCTCGCGCGCACTCCGAACGGGATCTCCCGTACGTGTGCGGCGAGCGGCCACGGATACGCCCCGCCGCACGTCGTGATCACGGGCATGTCGTCGGGCTAACGGGATACGTCTCAATGCCGCACAGGGTAGAGGAAACGACCGGTTCGAAACGAGGGACGAGCGTGCGCGTCGTGCCTGCGCGCGACCGACGCTCTTCGCGTCTTGAACGCCCGCCCACCGCTTCGGGGCCACTGCTCGGAGGTGGGATGGCGGTTGTCCTGACGGCGGGCGCCCGAAGTGCGGCAGGGGATCCCCCGGCCTTCGGCGAAGGATAGCGCGGCCGTGCTCGGCTACACCATTCACCGCATCCTGATCATGATCCCCACGTTGCTGGCGATCAGCCTGATCACGTTCGTGATCATCCAGCTCCCGCCCGGCGACTACCTCACGACGTACGTTGCCGAGCTCCAGTCGCAGGGCGAGACGGTGAACCTCGCGAAAATCAATTTCCTGCGCGAGCAGTACGGCTTCGATAAGCCCCTGCACGAACAGTACCTGTTGTGGTTGTTCGGTATGCTGGAGGGGAACTTTGGCTATTCTTTCGAGTACGACCTGCCGGTGACCGAGGTGGTCGGCGACCGGCTGTTGTTGAGCTTTATCGTTTCGTTCACGACCATCCTGTTCACCTGGATGATGTCGTTTCCCATCGGCATCTACTCGGCGACGCATCAGTACAGCTGGGCGGACCACGGCCTTACGTTCGTGGGCTTCCTCGGGCTGGCGACGCCAAACTTCCTGCTCGCGCTGGTGCTCCTGTACTTCGCGAATGTCACCTTCGGCACGTCGATCGGCGGGCTGATGGACCCGCAGTACCTCGAAGAGCCGTGGAGCTGGGGGAAGACCGTCTCGGTGCTCGAGCACCTGTGGATTCCGGTGGTGGTGATCGGCACCTCGGGCACCGCCGGGATGATCCGCCGGCTGCGCGCCAACCTGCTCGACGAGCTGCAAAAGCAGTACGTCATCACCGGCCGGGCCAAGGGCCTGCATCCCTTCAAGCTGCTGTTGAAGTACCCCTTGCGCATGGCCTTGAACCCGTTCATCGCCGATATCGGCAATCTGCTGCCGCAGGTGATCTCGGGCGCCGCCATCGTCTCGGTGGTGCTGTCGCTGCCGACCACCGGGCCGATGCTGCTGCACGCGCTGCAAAGCCAGGACATGTATCTCGCCGGCTCGTTCCTGCTGTTCCTGGCGGTGCTGACGGTCATCGGGGTGTTCGTCTCGGACCTGCTGCTCGCCGTGCTCGACCCGCGCATCCGCCTGCACGGAGGGATGACGCGCTGATGTCCCAGGCGACCGGCAATCTCAGCCCTCTCATCGGCCACTACGTCTCGCGAGAGCCGTTCGACCCGTACGAGATCGAGGCCCTGACGCCCGAGCAGGAGCGTTACTACATGGCGTCGCAGTGGACCTTGATGTGGTTCAAGCTGAAGCGCCACCGCATCGCCGTCATCTCGGGCGCCGTCCTTGCGGCTCTGTACTTCTCGATCCTGATCAGCGAGTTTCTCGCGCCCTACGACTTGCACACGCGCAACACCGGCTTCATCTACGCACCGCCGCAAGGTATTCATCTGTTCCACGAGGGCCGGTTCGTCGGGCCATTCGTCTACGGCTACAACTACCGGCTCAACATGGAGAACCTGCGCCGCGAGTACACCCCCAACCCCGCCAAGGTTGAGCCCATTCGCTTCCTTTGCCGCGGCGATAGCTACGAGTACGCCGGCCTCTTCGAAAGCGATCTGCATTTCATCTGCCCGGCCGAGGGCGGCACGCTGTTTCTGCTTGGCACGGACCGCCTGGGCCGCGACATGCTCTCGCGCATCATCTACGGAACGCGCATTTCGCTGACCGTGGGACTGTTCGGCATCACCATCAGCTTCTTCCTCGGCATCGTCCTCGGCGGGTTGTCGGGCTATTACGGCGGCTGGGTCGACACCATCATCCAGCGGCTGATCGAGGTGATCCGCAGCTTTCCCGAGCTGCCGCTGTGGATGGCGCTGTCGGCGGCGCTGCCGGTGACGTGGAACCCGATTCTGATCTACTTCGGCATCACCGTGATTCTCGGCCTGATCGACTGGACCGGCCTCGCGCGCGCCGTGCGCTCGAAGCTGCTGGCGCTGCGCGAGGAAGACTTCGCCACCGCCGCCGTCCTCATGGGGGCCTCGCCCCGCCGGGTCATCGGCCGCCACCTGCTGCCGAGCTTCATGAGCCACCTGATCGCCTCGGCGACGTTGTCGATACCGTCGATGATCCTCGGCGAGACTGCGCTGTCGTTCCTCGGCCTAGGCTTGCGCCCGCCGCTCACCAGCTGGGGCGTGCTGCTCAACGAGGCGCAGAACATCAACGTCGTCGCGCTCTACCCTTGGCTGATGCTGCCGGTGGCGCCGGTGATCATCATCGTGCTGGCGTTCAACTTCTTCGGCGACGGCCTGCGCGACGCCGCCGATCCCTACCACTGAGGCCGCACCCGCCGCCTCAGCCCGCGAGCACCACGAGGTCGAGGGGGTCTGCGATGCCTTCCACGGCGTGCCCCGACCGGATCTCGTGGTCCGCCGGCGGCGCGTAACCCTGCTCGCGAGCGAGACGGAGCGCCGCCACCGCAGTCAACGCGCGCACGTTCTCGACCTTGGTGTGCTTCTCGAGCTTCGCCGCCAGGTTCACGGCGTCGCCGATCACGGTGAACTCGAGCCGGGTCGAATCGCCCACCGCGCCAAACACCACCGAGCCGACGGCAATGCCCACTCCCATCCTGAGGGCAACCGCCCCGGCCGCGGCGCGCTCGCGATTCCACTCGTCAGCCGTCTCGAGCAGGGCTAAGGCGGCGCGCATCGCATCGGCCGCGTAAGTCGAGGTCTTCATGGCGGCGCCGAAGGTGGCCATGATGCCGTCGCCGAGGAACTTGTCGATGCTGCCGCCGTGGCGCTGGATGATCGGCACCATGCGCGCTTGGTACTCGGCCAGCAGCGCCATCACGTCGTCAGCCGGCAGCTGGTGCGCGAGTGACGTGAAGCCGCGGATGTCGAGGTAGAGGATAGCGGCCTCGCGCATCTCCCCCTGACCGGGGCGCACGCCGTGCTCGGAGCCGGTGATCTGGCGCGCCACCTCGGGCGCGAAGAAGCGCGACAGGTCGGTCACGGCCGCGTGCTCGCTGGCCGAGCGAATCAGCAGCCGCCGCGCCCGCACCAGCGCTATCGCCAAGATCGCCGTCACCATGACTATCGAGAGGATCTTGTCGACCTCGCCGCCGATCAGGATGCTCGACGAGGTGATGTAGTGGACGTAGTCGCGGGTGATCGTGTCGCTCATCGGACCGCTGAACAACGCATAGCCCAGCAAGGTGAGCCAGCCGATCACGGCGACGGCGCCGGCGAGCACCACGTACCGCGCCTCGAAGCGCAGCGACCTGAGCGCGATGAGGATGAAGATGTAGAGCAGCGTGGGCGCCTTGAGCGAGAACCCCGGCGGCTGCATGTATTGCAGGTGAAAGCTCCATATCGTGAGCAAAAGGACGGTCATGTCGATGATGACCGAGAGCACGACCATCCAACTCGGCAAGCGCCTCCGGAACGCCAGGAACAAGCGAACCAGCGTGAAGGCAAAGTAGAAACCGAGCGCCCACGGGACCGGCGCGAAGGTTTTCGCCGGATCGAACGTCTTCGGTGCGATCGTGTAGACGACGGCGAACATCACCACGCCGACGAGCTGAACCCAACCGATCAGGATTTCGCTCTGTTCCTGTTCTTTTCGGATGTCGGCCACGATGCGCTCGGGCAGGCGCCCCGTCGCGGCGGCGCCGAACACTCGCCGCTGCAGCCCGCTCAGCATGTCATCAGATCCCTCGGCATCGCCCCCATTATACCCAAGCCCGGCCTTCCGCCGCGCCGGCATCGCGTGAAGACGGGCCCATACGGCTCAAAGCTTCTCGAGCCACAGGCTTGACTCGCGCGCCCCCTGCACGCGCGGCAGCTCGGCGATAATGCCGCCGTTGAGCGCGTCCGCCAGGCGCGTCGTCACGTAGTGACTGGCGAACAGCGGCCGGTAGCCGCCCCCATGGACCAGGGCGGCGACGCCGAGCTGCTCGTTGTAGCCGCGCCACGCCCACTCGGACGGGTAGTCGTCGGGCAGGAAGACATCGTGGAAGTGCACCCGAACCCCCGCGGGCAACGCCGGCAATACGTGGTTCAACAACTGGTCGACGTCGGTTCCCGGCATCAGGATATGGCTCGAATCGATAAACAGCACGTCGCCCGCGCTCAGCTCGGTGAAGGGCGTGTCGCCGACTTGGTGCAGCGGCGCGCGGATGATCTCAACCGCGAGGTCGGAGAGCGCCGCGCGCGGCGCCGGGTCGATCGCGGTGATCCGGGTGGCATGGCCGCCGTCGGCGACGGCGCGGGCGAGGAAGCGGGTCGAATGGCCGGAGCCGACCTCGACGATGCGGCGCGGCGCGGCGCGGCGCACCAAGGCGTAAGCCACCGCCGCGTCGAGCCGGGGAAACCAGTCCTGGTCCCAGCGCGGCGCGGGCGGGGCGTCGCGGCCGATGGCGCGCAGGGCGTCCGCGTAATCCTCGAGCCGTGAGACCACCAGCCGGAAGTCGCGCTCGTGCCGGCGCAGCTGGGCGGCCACGGCTACGTACGGCGGGCGGGCGCCGGGCGGCGGAAGCTTACCGGCGTGGCGGTACGGAATAAAAAAGCCGCGCGGGGCGATCCCGAGGACCGTGGCAAGACCGAAGCCCAGGCGGCGCCGGATCATCGCTCCAGCCCCAGGCGCCGCGCGCTCACGGCCTGAGCGTCATCCCCTCGCGCGCGACGACCGAACCCGGGCGCGCCCGCTCGACGTCGGCGGCGACCCTGTCCATGAAGTCGTCGCCGTGGTCGGGCTCGTGGTGAAAGACGACGAACGTCTTGACGCCCGCGGCGTCGCACAGCCGCACCCCCTCCTGCCACGTGGAGTGTCCCCAGTTCACGTAGCCGGGGAACTCTTCGTCGGTGTAGGTCGAGTCGTAGATCACCATGTCGGCGCCGGCGATCAAACCCAGGATGTTCCGATCCGCGGCGCCGGGGACGTGCTCGGTATCGGTGAGGTAGCAGATCGCCCGCCCGCCGTACTCGACGCGATAGCCGGTGGCCCCTTGCGGATGGTTGAGCGGCGCCGTGCGCAGCCTGATGCCGGGCCGCGGCTCGAGCGTCTCGCCGGCGTGAAAGTCATGGTAGGTAATGCGTGCGCGCACCCGGTCGGGACGCACCGGCGTAAACGGATCGCGCAACAGTCCGGCAAGCACTTGCTCGATGGTATGGTCGGGCAACAGGTGTCCGGCCGACACCGTGAGAGACGATTGCGGCCTGAGCAAGCTCGTGAAAAACGGCCAGCCGCAGATGTGGTCGAGATGGGCGTGGCTGAAAAACATGTCGGCGTCGAGCGGCCCGTCGGCGGCCAGCGCCCGGTCGAAGGGGCGCAGGCCGGTGCCCCCGTCTAGGATAATCAGACGCCCGCCGCAGCGGATCTCGAGGCACGAGGTGTTGCCGCCGTAGCGCTCGGTTGCCACGCCGGGACACGGCATGCTGCCGCGCACGCCCCAGAAGCGGACGTAAAAGTCATCGTTTGTCACCAAACCCGTTCTCCGCCCTCTCCGAGCGGCCAGTAACGCCGTTCTAGTTTGCCCCAAAGAGGCTTGTCGCGAAACCTGAAACCGCCCTGGCCGGACCGCTTCCGTGGGCGCGGGCCGCGATCGACCTCAGGCGTGGTGCCCACCGGGACCGGGCTAGGGCACGAGCCGGTAGCCACCGGGTTCAGTAACGAGAAGCGCCGCGTTCGATGGGTCGCGCTCGATCTTCTGGCGCAGTCGGTAAATATGCGTCTCGAGCGTGTGGGTGGCGACCGCGGCGTTGTAGCCCCATACCTCGTCGAGCAGCACCTCGCGCGACACCGCCTTGTCGCCCGCCCGGTAGAGGTACTTCAAGATCGCCGTCTCCTTCTCCGTGAGACGGATTTTGCGGTCGTTCTCCGTGTCCAGCAGCAGCTTGGCGCTGGGGCGGAAGGTGTGTGGCCCGATGGTGAAGACGGCATCCTCGCTTTGCTCGTGCTGGCGCAGCTGGGCGCGCATGCGGGCAAGCAGAACGCCAAGTCGGAACGGCTTGGAGATGTAGTCGTTGGCGCCCGACTCGAGGCCCAAAATGGTGTCGGCGTCGCTGTCGGCGGCCGTCAGCATGATGATCGGCATCTTGTGGCCGGCGCGCCGTATGATCTTGCACAGCTCGCGGCCGTCGATGTCGGGCAGGCCGACGTCGAGCAGCACCAGGTCGTAGCGATGCGCCTTGACCCGTTCGAGCGCCGTGCCGCCGTCAGCGGCCTCGCCGATCACGAACTCCTCGTGCAGTTGCAGTTGCTCGGCGAGCGCCTGGCGCAACGCATCGTCGTCGTCGACGATCAGGATTCGTTTGCCCAGAGTCGTCGGCCGATCCCCTCTTCCCATCGCTCGACTCCATCAGCGCTTGCGATGTCTATAGCGCATTCGCGACGCTCTGGTAAGCAAGAAAGCAGTCGCCGTACGGCCCGCGGCCCGGCTTGCTACCCGGTTTGCGACCCGGTTGGCGACCCGGACAGGCCGTTGAACGCCGTTCATCGGCGCCGCGTAAGGGCACGTCCTCGGCGCGGTGGTAGGCACCCGCGACCGGGCCGACCCGGCAAGATTTGCCGTCTGCGGCCGAGCAGGCGTCTGGGCTGACGCGCCAAGTCGTTGAGTCTCCTTGTGGTTCTCCCTGGCATCGGATTTGCTGGTGATTTGCAGGTAAGGACCCGACATGACCGTGACACCCTATTCCTCGGCCGCTCCGCTGCACCCCGACGTAACCGCGCCAGCGCCGCAAGTCCCGGCTGCGGACACGGCCGAAGAGGGTTTCTTCGGCAGCGACGGTCTCAACTTCGACGATTTTCTCGATCTCATTAACCCGCTGCAACACCTCCCGATCATCTCCACATTCTATCGCGCGGCCACCGGCGACGAGATTTCGATCGGCTCGCGGGTGCTCGGCGGCGCCTTGTTCGGCGGCATCTTCGGCTTCGTTGCCGCCATGGTAAACGCTTTCATCGCCGACACGACGGGCAAGGACATCGGCGAGCATGTCCTTGCGCTGTTCGACGACTCCGACGCGGGACCGCAAGTCGCCACCGCCGCGGCGACACAGCCCCCCGCAACCAGCGCCAGCGGGGACGCGCAGGCCGTTGCGCCCGGCCTGCCGGCCAAGCCGGCCAAGCCGGGCGAGCCCGAACCAGCGGGCCAGCCAGTCGCCCTGGCAAGCGCCACGGCGCCCACGACCCCGGTCGTCGATGAGCGCGAGGACGACCCCGCGCAGACGCCGCCGTGGCTGATGCGGACCCCGCAAGCCCAAGAGGATTACACCACCATGGCGGCGCGTTTCGGCACCGCGGAGTCGGCCACCGGCTGGGTCCTGCTCGTGCTGGGACAGGCCCTCGACAAATATGAGAATGTGAGGTATGCGCACGACACATACGAGCGTCGTCCGATCACGCGCGAACCAGTCATGGCAAGGCTTGACACAATCGTCTAGCCCACGACGGCCGAGCGCCTGAAATGAAGATTATCGTTACGCCTGACGGTACCGCCGAGTGGAACGACCGTCGCGTTCCCTGCGCTCTCGGTCGCGCCGGCGTAACCAAGACGAAGCACGAGGGCGACGGCGCCACCCCGGTGGGATGTTTCGCCTTGCGGCGAGTGCTCTGGCGCGACGACCGGGTCGCCAATCCCACCACCGTCCTGCCCGTGGCCCCGGTCCACCCGCTCGACGTGTGGTGCGACGACCCCGGCGACCCGCACTACAACCAGCTCGTCCGCCAGCCTTACGACGCGAGCTTCGAGCTGTTATGGCGCGACGACCACATCTACGACATCATCGTCGTCCTGGGCCACAACGACGACCCGGTGGTGCCGGGCCGGGGCAGCGCCATCTTTCTCCACGTCGCCCGGCCCGATTTCGGCCCGACTCTGGGCTGCGTCGCGGTCAGCGAGGCCAACCTGCGGCTCATTCTCGACGCCTGCGACCGGACGACCCAGCTCTGCGTCGAGCCGCGCTGACGGCCGGCCTTTCAGGGCCTCGGCCGCGCGCCGAAGACGGCGGTGCCGAGACGCACATGGGTGGCGCCGAACGCGACGGCGATCTCGTAATCGGCGGTCATCCCCATGCTGAGCCGGTCGAGGCCGTGGCGGCGGGCAACATCGGCGAGCAGGGAAAAGTGCAACGACGCCTCGTCGTCGATCGGCGGCAGGCACATCAGGCCAACGACCGGAAGCGCGAGCTCGTCGATGCACTGCGAGATCAGCGCGTCCGCCGCCGCGGGCATGACCCCGGACTTTTGCGGCTCCTCACCGGTGTTGACCTGGATGAAGCAGGGCAGTTGCCGCCCGGCGCGCGCCATTTCGTCGGCGAGCGCGCGGGCGAGCTTCGTCCGGTCGACGGTTTGGATGACGTCGAACAGTGCCACCGCCTGACGCACCTTGTTGGTCTGCAGGGGCCCAACCAGGTGCAGCGCGACACCCGGGAACGCCGCTTTGAGAGGTGGCCACTTGGTCTCCGCCTCCTTGATTCGGTTCTCGCCGAAGACGCGATGCCCGGCCTCGAGCGCCGCGAGCATCCGCTCGGCGCCGTGTACCTTGCCGACGGCGACCAGGGTGACGTCGTCGGCCGCGCGGCCCACGGCCTTGGCGGCGGCCGCGATCCGCGCCTTGACCGCGGCCAAGTTGACCGCGACATCGACGTCGGGCTCGGCTGGTGCGGTCTGGTCGCTCATCGGCCCGAACGGCCGCCGGCCGCGAGCGCGAAGTGCCGCTCGATGTACTCGACGATGCGCTGGGCACAGTGATCGACGTTCTCGGCGCCGGTGTCGATTACCAGGTCGGCCTTATCCGGCGCCTCGTAAGGCGCCGAGACGCCGGTGAAATCGCTAAGCTCCCCCTTGCGCGCCTTCTTGTACAAGCCCTTGGGGTCGCGCCGCTCGCACAGCTCGAGCTCGGCCCTGATGTAGATCTCGTGGAACACGTCCGGCGCAGAGGCCTGACTGGCGGCGCGGGCGCGCTCGCGATCAGAGCGATACGGCGAGATGAACGCGGTGATACAGACGATGCCCGCGTCGGCGAACAGCGCCGCCGCCTCTCCAACCCGACGGATGTTCTCGGCCCGGTCGTCGGGCGAGAAGCCAAGGTTGGCGTTCAGGCCGCGGCGCACGTTATCGCCGTCGAGCACGTACACGTTGTAGCCCTTGCGGAACAGCCGGTGCTCGACCTCGACCGCCAGGGTCGACTTGCCCGCGCTCGGGCGACCGGTGAACCACAGCACGCCCCCCCTGTGGTGGCTGCGCGCCGCCCGGGCCTCGGCCGAAACCCGGCGCTCGACGGCGGTGAGGTTCGTCCCCTTGACGGTGACCAAGCCGCGCTGGTCGGGGTAGCCCTCCATGTTGATGATGCCGCCGCCGCCGATCTCGTAGCCGTCGACGAGGACGAACCGGCCGGTGAGCGGGCTGTGGGTGAACTCGTCCAGCGCCAGCATCCCGCGCGTGCGCAGGACCACCTCGGCGACGCCGTAGCGCTCGACCCGGTCGGCCGGCGCGGCGCTAAGATCGTGCGTGTCGATGACCCGCTCGATCGCCTGCACCTCCACCGGTGTCTCGCTGGTATTGAGCTTCAGCTTGTATTCGTTCCCCACCGCGAGCGGCCGCCGGCCGAGCCAGAAAAGATGGGCGCGGAACACGTTGGTCTCGATGGGCGGGCGGTCCGCGTGGCTGGCCACCTCGCCGCGCTCGACGAAGATCTGCTTGTCGAGGGTGATCCCCACCGAGTGGCCGGCGAGCGCATTGTCGACAACGCAGCCGAGGTTCCAGCTCTCGATCGAGGCGACGCGCGCGCTCTTGTTCGAGGGCGAGAACAAGAGCTCGTCGCCCACCGCAAACCGCCCGGTCTCGACCCGTCCCACGAGAATGCGACGGTCGTCGAAGCGGTAGACGTCCTGCAGCGGCAGCCGAAGCGGCAGATCGGTCGGCGGGGGCGGCGCGACGAAGTCGTCGAGGGCCTCGACCACCGTCGGCCCGCCATGCCAGGCCATCCGCGCAGAGCCGTGGGCGACGTTGTCGCCCTCGCGGGAGGAGACCGGAATGACGTCGGTGGGGTGCACGCCGATGCGCTCGAGGTACGCGCAGCACTCGCGGGCGACCGCTTCGAAGCGGGCGGCGGCGTAATCCACCAGGTCCATCTTGTTGATCACCACCGCCACCTGGCGCACGCCCAACAGGTGCAACAGATAGCCGTGGCGCCGTGACTGCTCGCGCACGCCCTCGGCCGCGTCGATCACCAACAGGGCGGCGTCGGCGCTGGCGGCGCCGGTAACCATGTTCTTGACGAACTCCCGGTGACCGGGGGCGTCGATGATGACGTAATCGCGGTGCCCGGTGCGGAAGCGGATATGCGCGGCGTCGATGGTAACGCCCTGGTCGCGCTCGGCCTGCAGCGCGTCCATCAGAAACGCCCACTCGAAGGGCATGCCGCGGCGCTCGCAGCTGGCGCGGATCGCCTCGGCCTTGCCTTCCGGCAGCGAGCCGGTGTCGTGGAACAACCGGCCGACCAGCGTCGATTTGCCGTGAGCGACGTGGCCGACGATGACGATGTTCATGACCTCGCGCGCCGCAGTGGCGCGGCGCTCATCCGAACGGCGCGCCGCCGCGTCGTGAACGAGCTCTACCTTCTTGGTCCGTGCGGGGACCTTCTTGGTCCGTGCGGGGCCGGCCGCGTCGCTCATTACATGTAACCGTCGACGCGCAAGCGCTCGAAGGCATCCTCGGCTTCGTGGTCCATCGCGCGGCCGCCGCGCTCGGCCACCTTGGTCTCCTCCAGCTCGGCGATGATCTCCGCGATCGTCGCCGCCGTGCTGTTCACGGGGAACGTGATGTCCTCGTCGCCGAGAGAGCGATAGCGCTTGCCGTTCTTGGCGAAGTAAAGCTCGACCATGGGAATGTTCTCGCGCTCGATGTAGCGCCAGATATCGATCTCGGTCCACTGTAGCAACGGGTGGACGCGGACATGCGCCTGGGGCGGAAAGTCGGTGGTGAACTGGTCCCAAAACTCGGGCGGCTGGTCGCGACAGTCCCACTGGCCGTCCTCGCCGCGCGGGCTGAAGACGCGCTCCTTGGACCGCGTCCCCCCTTCGTCGCGGCGAATGCCGGCGATGATGCCGGTGAACCCATGCTTCGCAATCAACGCCTTGAGGCCGGCGGTTTTGCGCGACGCCGAGCGGGCCGCCGGAGGCAGCGTCTCGTCCATGTCCTCGATCGGCGGGCACTCGCCGACGATGAGGTTGATGCCCCACTCCTTCGCGTAGCGGTCCCGGAAGGCGTACATCTCGGGGAATTTCTTGCCGGTGTCGACGTGCAGCAGGGGAAACGGCAGGTGGCCGAAGAACGCCTTGCGCACAAGCCACGTCATGACGTTCGAGTCCTTGCCGACCGACCACAGCATCGCCAGCCGATCGAGCTTGTTGAACGCCTCGCGGAAGATGTAGACGCTCTGGTTTTCAAGGCGCTCGAGACGGTCCATGCAGATGCCTTGGGGATGACGGCCGCCGCGCCAGGGCAGCGCTGCGTTCACTTAGAGGTTTGCGCCCAGCCGGGTCAAGCGCGTTCACGCCGGAAGACGCCGAGCGCCAGGCCGGGATCGCCATCAGCGGATCCTCCGCCGCTTAATCGCGTCACTGCGAAGCGTTGGGACCGACTGCGCGGCCTAGCCGCGCCCCCCGCCGCTGCCACACAGCACGCCTCGGCGCGCCACAATTCGGCGTAACCGGCGTGCTTCCACTGATCGGCCACGGGCCCCCGCAGGCGAAGCGGCGCCGGCACGAATTCCATGGCCGGGGTTGACGGCCAACGCGCGCTCAATGAAGATCGGGCCTGCGGGATCGTGCACCGGTTCCGCCTCAGGTGACGTCGAGAGCCTGACCAGGATCGCTATGAGCGGTGCATCCGCCGCAGTCGGCTTCGCCGACATCCTTGACCCGATGCCGCCCGAGGCGTTCTTCGCCGAGCACCACGGCAAGAAGCCGCTCCACATCCGCGGCCGGCCCGACAAGTTCGCCCGCTTCATGTCGTGGCGCAAGCTCAATGAGCTCCTCGACATGACGGCGATCTGGACCTCGGCCTCGTTGCCGATGGTGCTGGACGGAGAGGTCGTTCCTGCGGACCGCTACTGCCGTCCCGCCATCGACCGCAACAACCAGCACATCATGCAGCCCGACCCCGAGCGGGTGCACATGCTGCTGCGCCAGGGCGCGTCGCTCGTGGCCAACGACATCGACACCCTCACGCCCGACCTCGCCGCCGCCGCCCGCGCTTTCGAGGAGGCGCTGGGCGCCAAGGCGCAGGCCAACCTCTACTGCTCGTGGCGCGAGCGTCAGGCGTTCGCCGTGCACTTCGATACTCACGATGTCTACGCCATGCACGCTGAAGGAGAAAAGGTGTGGCGCATTTACAAGGGTCGCCTCGACACCCCCATCGCCCATCCGCGCTTCAAGACGCTGAGCCGGGACTACCACGAAAAGGCCAAGGGCGGCGTGCTGATGGAGGTTTCTCTCAGGCCCGGCGACCTGCTCTACATTCCCCGTGGCCAGTACCACGACGCGCTCGCCTCGAGCGACGGCGCCGTCCACGTTTCCTTCGGCCTGACTTCGGTAATCGGCATAGATTATCTCACTGCATTGTTCGATCGGGCGATTGACGACCCGCTGTTCCGGGCCACCGCACCGCGGCCCGCCCGCGATGACGGCGACGATGCGATCGCCGCCCACCTGCGCCTCCTCGCCGCGCGCCTCGGCGAAATCGCAGCGAGCCCGGAGGCAATCGAACAGGTCCGGCAATTCCACCGTAATTTCAAGTATCGCCGCGGCGGGTTCGACCTGCCCGAGGCGGCGACGGCCGCGCGCTACCGGGTCCGCGCGAAAGGCCTCAAGGTCGTCCGGCGGGGCGCCGGATGGAGCCTCGAGGGCAAGGCCGGGACCGTCGCCATACCTCCTGGCGGCGACAGGCTCGTGACATGGGTAATCGCGCGCGAGCGGTTCTCCCTGCCCGAACTCGACGCCGCGTTTCCCGGCCAGACAGGCGAGGTACGCGCGCAAATGCTGCGCGATCTCGTCGCCATGAAGGTGATCGAGGCGGTCTAGCCGGCCCGCACCGGGACGCTGAAAAACCGCCTCCCCGATGCCGGGGACGGAAGCCCAAACGGGTATCCGCCCAGCGCTTCCGCGACGCGCGCGGCGCCGGCGAAAGCCCCTGCCAGCTCACTCTCTTGGCCGGGTTCCACGCCTGCCGCCACCGCTCGCGGGCCCTCGCGGGCCCGCACGGGGAAGATAGGCGGCGTGTTGCTAAAATGTCACAAAATAAATATTTTTTCGGTCGTGGCTGCCTTTGCTCTTGCCAAGAGGACAATCTCGCTGTTTGATTGCCTGGTTGCACGGCTTGGCCCGCGTCTACCGGATCGTCCGGACGCGGTGCCTTGGGGTGGCTATAAGCGCTTCACCAAGGCTGTTCTAGGCGGGGGCAACAGGAGGCGCCGGTACCATGAAAAAAAATCTTTTGGGATCCACGGCAATCCTCGGAGTGTCTCTCCTGATGGCGGCTGGTGCCGCCGCCCAGGGCCCGGATCTCTCGATCAGCGGTCACGTCAAGTTCGAGATGTGGTTCGACGATCAGGACGAGGACCTGGCGCGCGTCGAACACTTCGAGATCGACGACGCTGAGATCCGCTTCATAGCCAGGGCGAGGGCGGACAACGGCCTGAGGTATGGCCTCAAGATCGAGTTGGATATCGACGAGCGCAGCGGCGACGTGGGGACCGATGAAGCCCGCATCCAGCTTTCGGGCGGTTGGGGCACCATGCGGCTCGGCGACGATGACGGCGTCGAAGAGGTCATGACCTACGCCGGCGAGAACCTGATGATCGGCCAGTCCGGGTTCGACGGCGGTCTCGGCAGCGGGTTCGACTTCCTCGGCGCTTTCCCGCGCGGCCCGGATCTCGTCGGCGACACCGAAGACGCCACCAAGATCAGCTATTTCACCCCGCGCTTCCTGGGCATCCAGGCCGGCGTCAGCTTCACGCCCGACAGCGGGCATGACCTGGGCGAGGACAGGAGCAGGATCAAGAGCATCGATCTGAGGGCTTCTGGCAGATCGGTTTTCAATCCCACTCCGTTTGCCGTCGATACCGAGACCAACGTCGCCGCCGGCGTCAACTTCGTGCGCAATTTCGGTGGCATCAACCTGGCCGCCTCGGCCATCGCCATTTGGGCCGACGCCGAAACCAGGCAAATTAGATCGGAACTGGATGATGCCGGTTTAGTGCCTTTCGAGATCGAGGACGTCTTCTCGTGGCAGGCCGGCGGCACGATCGGCTGGGGCGGCTTCGCCCTCGGCGGCGGGTATGGAGAAAGCGGCGATTCGCTATCGTTCGGCGACCTCGCGCCGTTGCTGAACGCCGAGTCTGGCTTTGTCCTGGCGAACGTAGATCCCGACTACCAGTTCTGGACCGCGGCCGCGCGCTATAGGACCGGTCCGTTCGCCGCCCACCTCGGCTACTTCAGGAGCGAATCCCAAGGCTGGCAGTGGCGGCTCGGCGATTTCATCGGCGGCGCGGAGCTCGACGTGAACTTTTTCTCCCACGAGACCGAGATCGACATCTACACCGTCGGCGCCGAGTACGTCCTGGCGCCGGGCTTGAAGTTCTACACGGAGTACGACCACATCGAGGTTGATCGGGTCTTCCAGGGCGTAGCCTTTGATAATGCTGGCGATGGTCAGACTCTCACCGCCCCTCCGGACGAGGAGAACGTGGGCGACGTGTTCATGCTCGGCGCCCAGGTCAGCTTCTAGCGGTCGCCCAAAGCTCGCCCGCGCGAGGGGCGGCGGCGTTTGCCGCCGCCCCTTTTGCGCGCGCTCCCGCAGAACCCACTGGAAATTCGCCGCCGAGTTCGGGCATACTTCCGGGCATGATCGGAATCCGGACTTATATTCTCGGCGCGGTGTTGGCGGCCGGCGTCACCGCCGGCTGTTCGAGCCTCAAGGGCGTGGTCGACCCGGACGAGATGACGACCACCGAGGAACGGCGCAAGGGCGACTTCGGCAAGGTGCTCGGCGAAAACATCCTGCGTTACCGCGGCCCCGCTCGAGGTGACGCTGCGGTGTCGCCGATCGCCGTCAACGCTTACCTGTGGCGCGCCTCGCTGGATACGCTCGCGTTCATGCCGCTGGCTTCGGCCGACACGCTTGGCGGGGTCATCATCACCGACTGGTACACGCCGCCGGAATCGCCGAACGAGCGCTTGAAGATGACCGTCTATATCCTAAGCCGCGAGCTGCGCGCCGACGGGCTCAGGGTGGCGGTGTTCCGCCAGGCCCGCGATGGCGACGGTGGGTGGAGCGACGCCGCGGTCAAGCGGGACACCGCAAGCGAGCTCGAGAACATCATCCTGACGCGGGCGCGTGAGCTGCGCGTCGCCAGCGTTCCCAAGTAGGCGGGCCTTTCGCACCGATCCGCGCCGACGTAGCGCGGCTAGCGCGCGCCCGCGGGCAATCCCCGGGCGGTGGCGTCCGAGTTTGCCCTCCGCCCCTGTCCGGCGCTGACCCGCGGGCCAGGCTGCGGCGAGCCTTGCGATCACGATCTAGAGAATCGAGGACATAATGGTTACAAACAAGACTGCTGCTTAGCCATGAACCAGCTTGTGCGCATACTCGGTAAACGCGTCGGGGCGTGCCTACGTCACCAGCGGCAGAATGGGCTGGTGGAGTCTAAGCCGGGGCCGGGGGCGTATCTGGTTTGGGAGATTGTGGCCTAACTATCAGCCTCTTGATCGTCTTCCTCATCATCTTCAACCCCATCGACCTCCCAAGGGATAACACCTTGGTCAAGCAATCGTTTAATTGCATCCCATACCAAGACGCGAGCAACCTCACTGGGGGTTTTACCATGCACGCCAGTCTTGGTGAGGCGTTCTAAATACCGGACCGTACGCCGCGGCAGGCTTGGGTTGAAAGGTGCCGCCTTACCTCCTCGATCCTTTTTGGTATCGGCCATAAGGATGGGAGTCTATAGCGAAGGCTTTGCGAGCACGCCTTATTAGTAGCTGATTAGCCCCCTAAATAGATATTGACAAGCTCCTGCTAGTTGGCGCAACATATAGCGCATCCAAAAAAGAGGGCGATCAGAAGATCGCCCATAGTAGAGTTAGGATTGGTGGGGTGACCGGCGGGCTTCGCTCCCGCGACATTCGGATTACGAATCCGACGTTCTACTGGACTGAACTACGGCCACCACCACCAGACGCCTCGCTCCTTGCCGAGCGGGGCGTCCTTCGTCTATACACCACTGCTATGCGTGAGTCCAGGCCGGCACACAACTTGTTGTGATGAGACACAATATCGTGTGCCGGCAGTCATTTAGGCCATAGAACGCTGCAAATATCCCTTCCACTGACGTGACGCGTCATTAAATAATTCCAAACTAGGACATCGCCCGGCCACGCGACGGCTGGAAAGCGCCGGCGCGGCGTGGTAGGATTTGCGCCCCGCGCGCCTCGGCTCGCGGGCCAGCGGGCGCGGCTTTCCCCTCCAAGCCCGGCACTCAGGGCGTCAGCGATGTCGCGCTACAACGCGAAGGAAATCGAGGCGAAGTGGCAGCGCATCTGGCGGACGCGCGGCAGCTTTCACGCCACCGAGGACCCGACGCGCAAGAAGTATTATGTTCTTGAAATGTTCCCGTATCCCTCGGGGCGCATCCACATGGGGCACGTGCGCAACTACACGTTGGGCGACGTGGTGGCCCGATACAAACGGGCGTGCGGTTACAACGTGCTCCACCCGATGGGCTGGGACGCCTTCGGCATGCCGGCCGAGAACGCAGCGTTCGAGAACCAGGTGCACCCCGCCGTATGGACGCGCGAAAACATCGACACCATGCGCCGCGAGCTCGACTCGATGGGGTTGAGCTACGACTGGCCGCGCGAGTTCGCCACCTGCGATGCCTCGTACTACAAGCACGAGCAAGCGATGTTTCTCGACTTTCTCGCCGCCGGGCTGGTCTACCGCAAGGACTCGTGGGTCAATTGGGATCCGGCGGAGCAGACCGTGCTGGCCAACGAACAAGTGATCGACGGCCGCGGCTGGCGCTCGGGCGCGGTGGTCGAGCGGCGCAAGCTGCCGCAGTGGATGCTGCGCATCACGTCCTACGCCGACGACCTGCACGACTCGCTCAAGCGGCTCGAGCGCTGGCCCGAGCGGGTGAGGCTGATGCAGGAGAACTGGATCGGCCGCTCCGAGGGTCTGCGCATGTGGTTCGCGCTCAACGGCCGCAGCGACCGGCTCGAGGTGTTCACGACCCGGCACGACACCATCTTCGGCGCCACCTTCTGCGCCATCTCGCCCAATCATCCGCTCGCCGAGGAGCTCGCCGCGAGCGACCCGGCGCTGGCCGAATTCATCGCCGAGTGCAACCGCCTCGGTGTCAGCGAGAAGGCGATCGAGCAGGCCGCAAAGAAGGGATACAAGACCGTGGTCACCGCGCGCCATCCCTTTATCGAGGGGTGCGACCTGCCGGTCTACGTCGCCAACTTCGTGCTCATGGAATACGGCTCCGGCGCCGTCTTCGGCTGCCCAGGCCACGACCAGCGCGACCTCGAGTTCGCCCGCACCTACGGCCTGCCCGTGATTGCGGTGATTGCCCCGCCCGGGGCCGCCGCCGCCGAGGTAAGCATCGGCGACGAGGCCTACACCGGCGACGGCGTCGCCATCAACTCGGATTTCCTCGACGGCAAGACCGTGGACGAGGCCAAGCAAGAGGTCACCGAGCGGATGGTGGCCGAGGGCTCCGGTGAGCGCGCGACGGTCTACCGTCTCCGCGACTGGGGCATCTCGCGCCAACGCTACTGGGGCTGCCCGGTCCCGGTCATCCACTGCGAGCAGTGTGGCATCGTCGCCGTCCCCAAGGACCAGCTTCCGGTGACGCTGCCCGAGGACGTACGCTTCGACCGGCCGGGAAACCCGCTCGATCTTCATCCGACGTGGAAGCACGTCGACTGCCCGGACTGCGGCCGGCCCGCGCGGCGCGAGACCGACACCTTCGACACCTTCGTCGAATCGTCGTGGTACTTCGCTCGCTTCGCCTGCGCCCGGTCGGAACAGCCGCTCGACAAAAAAGCCGTGGCGTACTGGCTGCCGGTAGACCAGTACATCGGCGGCATCGAGCACGCCATCCTGCACTTGCTGTACTCGCGCTTCTTCACCCGCGCCCTGCGCGACTGCGGCTATCTCGCCTTCGACGAGCCGTTCACCGGGCTTTTGACCCAGGGCATGGTGTGTCACCAGACGTTCCGCGACGAGGCCGGCCGCTGGCTGTACCCGGAGCAGGTGCGCCGCGCCGAAGACGGCTCGTATGTCCACGCCGAGACGGGCGCGCCGGTGAGCACGGGACGCTCCGAGGCGATGAGCAAGTCGCGTAAGAACGTGGTCGATCCGGCGGCGATCATCGGCAGTTTCGGCGCCGACACGGCGCGCCTGTTCATGCTGTCGGACAGCCCGCCGGAACGCGACATCGAGTGGACAGACGCCGGCGTCGAGGGCGCTTGGCGCTACCTCAATCGCCTGTGGCGGATGGTCGCCGAGCCGCCCCTGCCCCTGCCGCCGTCGGGGACCGCCATCGCCGAGCGGCTCGGCCCCCACGCCGAGACCGTGCACCGCGCGATCCACAAGACGATCGTCGCGACCAGCGGCGACCTCGACCGCTTTCACTTCAACCGGGCCATCGCGCGGGTGCGCGAGCTCGGCAACGCACTGTCGGCGCTCAACGCCGACGAGCCAGGCGCCGCTTGGGTGCTGCGCGAGGGGCTGGAGACGATCGTGCGGCTGCTCGGGCCGATGACGCCGCACATCGCCGAGGAGCTGTGGCAGGCGCTCGGCCACGAAGTCCTGCTCACCGACTCGCCGTGGCCCGAGGCCGACCCGGCGTTGCTCGCCGACCAAACGGTGACGATCGCCGTGCAGGTTAACGGCAAGCTGCGCTGCACCCTGGAGCTTGACCGCGACACCGGCAAACAGGCGATGGAGGCCGCGGCGCTCGCGCAGCCGTCGGTGGCGCGGGCGGTTGGCGGCAGACCGGTGCGCCGGGTGGTCGTGGTTCCGAACCGGATCGTCAATGTTGTGGTCTAGGCGGCGGGTGCTGGGCCTGACGATCTTCCCCGCCGTCGCCGCGCTCGCCGGCTGCGGTTTTCAGCCGATGTACGCGGGTCGCGGGCGTGAGACCCTGGCCGAGATGTCCACGATCAAGGTGGCCCCCGTCAAGGGACGCATCGGCTATTTCCTGCGCACCGATCTGATCAAGCGCCTGACGCCCCTGGGCGAGCCTCGGCAGCCCCGGTATCACCTCCGCCTCGAGGTGGCGCGGGCCACCACGCCGCTCGCCATCCAGCTGGACAGCACGGTCACGCGGTTCAACCTGCGGCTCGATGTCGGCTTCACGCTCATCGACGCACGCACCGGGGAGGCGCTGTACCGCGACCGGGCGCGCACGATCGGCAGTTACAACGCGGCGCGCTCCGACTTCGCCACGCTGACCGCCGAGCAGGACACGGCGCGGCGCGGCGCACGCGAGGTAAGCGAGGAGATTCGCACGCTGCTCTCCATCTTCTTTGCCCGCCCGCGGGCGGGCGCCGCCGGACCGGCCCAGTGAAGCTGACCGGGGCGCGGGTCGACAGCTTCATCCGTCGGCCCGACCCGGCGGCGAGGGCGGTTCTCGTCTACGGCCGCGACGGCGGGCTCGTGCGCGAGCGCGCCGATGCCCTCGCTCGAGGCGTCGTGCCCGACCTCGGCGACCCGTTCCGCGTCTCCGAGCTGACGCCCGCGCAGCTCAGCGACGACCCCGCGCGGCTCGCCGACGAGGCCGCGGCGCTGTCGTTCACCGGCGGGCGCAGGGTGGTGCGCGTGCGCCCAATAACGGACGCACTTGCCGAGCTATTTCAACGGTTTCTGGCCGCACCGGCGGGCGACGCGCTGGTCGTCGTCGAGGCCGGCGACCTCGCGAAGCGATCACGGCTTCGGCTACTGTTCGAGCAGGCCGCCAACGCCGCGGCCGTGCCCTGCTACCCAGACGACGGCGTCCGGCTCAGGCGGCTCATCGAGGAAACGCTTGCCGGACCGGGCTTCAGCATCGAACCGGAAGCGCTCGATTTTCTCGAATCGACGCTGGGCGGTGACCGGCTGGCGACGCGCGCCGAGCTCGAAAAGCTGACGACCTACATGGGAAGCGAGCGGCGGATCACCCTTGCCGAGGTTGCCGCATGCGTCGGCGACAGCTCGATCATCACCCTCGACGGAGTGGCTTTCGCCGCCGCGGCCGGCGACCTCGCGCGTCTTGAGCGCACACTCGCGCGGGCCTACCTCGAGGGCGCCGCGCCGGTCGCGCTGCTGCGGGCGATGGCGCGGCACCTGCAACGGCTGCATCGCGCCGCCGGGCTGGTGGCGCGGGGCGACTCGGCGGACGCCGCGATGGCATCGCTCCGCCCGCGGCCGCACTTCAGCGTGGCCGACGCGTTCAAGCGCCAGCTGACCCAATGGTCGGTGGGGCGGCTCGTCGGCGCGATGGAGATCGTGCTCACGACCGAGATCGCGTGCAAGACGACCGGCACGCCAGCCGCGCTCGTCTGCTCGCGGGCGCTGATGCGTATCGCGCGGGCCGCGCGGCGCGCTGACACAGCGCCTTAGCCCGCATTTCTCACCAGGATGCGGTCGTCACGGGGCAGAGACGCCGACAGGCCAGGAAACGTGCGCCGCGCGATGCGGCACATCGGGCAAGCGCGTTGACGCAGCCTGTCGGCGTCTCTGCCCCGCCCGCAGGGTCGCGGCGGGCGGGGCC